>CADCQA010000246.1 GCA_902803415.1 uncultured Spirochaetaceae bacterium
GAGTTCAAAATCGCTGAAATAGCGCGATTTTGAACATCGCATTTCAAAGTAACCTGTTCTGAAACTGAAGTTTCCGAACAGGTTTACTATAGTTTTCCAGCTTGCCCGGCGTGTGCGGACGACAAAAAAAATATATGGTACAGCAAAAAAATACGCTCCCACAGGAGCGCATTCTTAAAGTCTATGTGCGATTTGTGCGGCAGCGCTACTTGTCCTTTCCGCGGTAGATGACAATGCTCAGCAGCATGCTCGCGCAGAACACGGCCAGCACAGCAAGAAATCCAATGGCAGTAATAACAGGATGCTGCAGGAAGAAAAACAGCAGCATATTCACGAACGCAGTCACACTGCATATGCCCGAAAAAGCCGCAATACCAAGGACGGAAACAATGAGGACCGCCGAGCGTCCCAGATGGCCGGACATAAGGAAAAGCAGCGGCATCACAACGGCATGGGCAAGCAGCATGAGCGCAGCATAGAAGGGCAAAAGGTAGAAGCCGGCGTCGCCCGCAAGTGATCCTGAACATGCAATTCCCGCAACAGAGAAGAGCACCGTGATACGCCCGCTGTCTATGCGGCAGCTGCCCATGATGGAACGGATGATGGTCGTCTTGCCTGCACCGTTTTCGCCCACAAGCCCTACGATTTTTCCTTCCGGCACCGCAAAGGAAACATTGTCAAGGGAAAAAGCCCTTGTAACGCTTGCACACGCCCTGCAATTCAATGGCATTCATGGCGCAACTATAGCACAAAGCCCGGTATCGAGGAAGGACTAGAGCAGCTCCAGCGTCAGTTCAATTTCCGTCGTGCTCATGCCCAGCTCGGCGGCGATTTCCTCCACGGTCATGCCCTGCGCATCAAGTTCCCGCACCTGCTGCCGGTAATCTTTTTTGGGTTTTACCGGGTCAGGCGACACGATAATGCGGGGAGCAGGCTGCGGCGCAGCTTCAGACAGGGAAGCGGCTGCAGCATCGTCCTGCGGCAAAACATCAATCTGGCTGCCGTTTTCCGCCGGCATGGCAGTGTCCACGGCAGGCTGGTCAGGCTGTACCTGATCCGCGGCACTCATTTCCGCTGGCAGCGCCGCCGGTATCGAAACGGCAATGCTGTCGCCGTCGCTGTTTGCTGCGCGTTCCTCCGAGGAAAAAGGCATGCCCTTCAGCTGCTCGTGGCGGTAAACGCTGGCAGGCGAACGGGATACCGACGGAGAACGCTGCTGGGCTTTCCCCGCACTGTTAAGCTCCACCTGGAACGCATAGGCTTTCTGAGTCTTGCCCAGTTCCGTCATCAGGAATTCAATATGTCTGTCTGCTTTTTCAAGTTCAGCCTTCAGGTATTCAATGCGGCGGTCGGCATCGGCAGCAGCGGCCCGCAGCTGATCTTTTCCCTCTTTCACCAGGGTAAGGTTGCGGTCTGTAACAGCATCGCTCTGCGTCACCCGTGCAGTCAGGACTTCATCGGCCTGACGCACGATGTTCTCCACGGAAAACATCTTTTTCAGGCGCGAGAACAGCACAATCCACAGGATGATATTGACAATGTACAGTATAACGATGAATGTAAGAGCCATGGAAGAGTTCCCCCGCGCCCGGTCGTTCAGCCGATGATATCTATCCGGTTACCCAGGCAGGGATCGGTGAATTCCTGCGGCGGCGCAGCATCTTCTTCTTCCGCACCAGTGCGGCGCTTTTTTCTGCCGCCGCTTCCCTGCGGCCCGGAACCAGCCCCGCCTTCCTGCAAATCGTTCTTGATGGTAGTAGAACTGACTTCCTGCTTGGCAGCCTCCTGCACCGTCTTTGAACGTTCCAGATTCTGCTCGGCAGTGCGGTCGCGTCCCTGCTGGTTCGCAGACTGCACAAGCTGGTTTTGAGAGGCATTGAATTTTGCCACGTTGTCCATCTGGGAATAGACAACAGACAAATCAATTGGTTGAATAGCCATCCGGAGCTCCTACGTCGCTCGTAACCTGAGACTGGTCATACTTGCCGCGGCGCACAAAACCGTTTTCAAAGTAGAAGGAAACAGCCTTGCAGTCGTTCTTGACTTCGTCTTTTTCGTCGCGCACAAAAATCTTTGTTCCGGCATAGACGGAGCCGCTCGCATTCACGCGGCCGACAATCCGCAGCTCGTGCAGGTGCTGCTGTATCTGCGAGATTTCCTCGGTCATCTGGTTGCTGCGTTCAACGATATCCGCCTTCTGTTCCTTGAACTTCATGAGCGCCTCTTCCTTCTCCTTCGGGATGGAGCGGCGGATTTCCTTCTGGTTCTCAAGCGTTGAGATGTTCAGATCAATCTCATCAAGTTCCTTCGCAAGGCCGGACTGCATTTCCTGCAGCTCAACAAGACGCTGCTTTGCCTTGGGGTCATAACCGACTTCAAGGATAGTTTCCGTACCGCCGGCAGGAGAACCGATGTTCTTTGCAGAGATTTCCTCGGTGGCAAAGAGGTGGCCGCCGATAATCTGGGCGCGCTTGCCTTTCAGCAGGATTTTCTTCATGGCGGTGACATTTGCATTCATGATGTTGTCATTGACAACCACATACTCACCCGCCTCGACCGTCGTGTTCTGGATAAAGCGCGCCCACACGGACTTGGCAGTCTTTATGACGCCCTCGTCACGACCCATGACGCCCTGAGATATGATGATGTCGCCCTCGGCTTCAATCTTGCAGTTTCCGACTGTACCATAAATTTCCACGTTACCGTCAGCCTTGATGTCGTAGCCGTCTTCCACGTTGCCCTTGACGATGACGGTACCCATAAAGGTGATGTTGCCGGTCTTGATGTTGACGCCAGGAACTTCGTAGATTTCCTCGACGGTGACCTTGTTGCTGACAAGCATAACCTGACCGTTCTTTTCGGCAATGATGGTGCGGCCGTCCGTATCGAACTTGACGTTTGCACCCAGCTGCACCTGGATATCCTTGCCGTTCTTTGCTTCAAGGTAACGCCCGGTAACAGTCTTGCCGCCTTTGCCGCGTTCTGCAAGCTGCTTCTGTGCAAGCCGCTGCCCGGCCACAACGTTCTGGATAAGGTTCAGTTCCTTGAAGTTGACCTGACCGTTCTGCGTTTCCTTCAGGCGGAGCTTGGTACTGTCAGTTTCAAAATCATACGCCACGTAGGCATCGCGCCCGTCAACGGGCTTAATTGCCTCTGCAACGACATACGGCGTGTTGTATACGGGAGTATCGATGAATTCCTGGATTTTCTCCGACGACACGCCGGCAACAACGCCCTGCGTCTGCAGTGCCTTGCGGATAGCAGCTTCGGAAACCTCGGAACCGCCTTCACCGGGCGGGGTAACCATGATGGTAGCCTGCATCTCATCTTTGGAAATATCAACGGCAAAGGTTGCATCGGCACCTGCTACACGGCGGTACCGGCCCACTATTGCATAATCATTGGCAGTGCCTTCCTTGCACGCCTTTTTGATGAGGTCCTCATCAAGCTCCAGTGTATTGCTGCGCTTGGCGGCAGAGAGCACTTCTCCCTGGGAAACAGGTTTGCCTTTGCCAATAGGCAGGACAATCTTGAGCCAGATATCGCTGTCGAAATAATGGATGAAGAAGCGGCCGTCTGCATCGACAATCTTGACTTCCTGGGCAATCTGGGCATTCGCAAGGATTTCCTGCTGCTGCTTTTCCAGCTTCTGCTTGACCAGGCGGGGATTCTCATAAATACGGAGCTTCCAGGGTTTCTTTGCAAGCCCCATGACTCCCTGGAAACCGCGCTCCTCGACCTCGTATTCCAGATCTGCAATTTTTGCGTCCAGCTGAACGGATGCATCGTCAAGGCAGTCTTCGATAGTATCAGCCTGCACAATGACAGAATGGATTGCCTTGTCAACGGTAAGCTTCTTCTCCATCTCGCCGCGGATAATCTCAAGATTGACCAATTGCTCCTCCTTGTCGTCCGTCTGTCAGAATATGCCTTTTCTGAAGCTGGTGAGCTTTGCACGCAGGCGGACGTTTGCCTTCGAATGCAGCTGGCTGATGCGGCTCTCGCTTACATTGAGCACCTGACCAATTTCCTTGAACGTCAGATCCTCATGGTAATAGAGCACTATCACCATCTTCTCGTTGCGGGGAAGTTCGTTTATCGCCTGGATAATCACCTTGCGGATTTCCTCACGCTCCACGATGACATCAGGATTCAGGCTCGCAGGAGCCTCAATGTTGTCACCGATGGACATGTGATCGCTGTCATCGCCGGAATACCAGACATCATTGAGCGAAAGAATGCTGGTTCCGCTGATTTTCATGACCGTGGTTTCGTATTCGCTCTCTGTCATGCCCATCGCCTTGGCGATTTCCGCATCGCTTGCCGTGCGGCCAAGCCTTGCTTCAAGGTCTACGATGGTATCTTCAATTTCGCGGGATTTCTGGCGCACAGAACGGGGCACCCAGTCAAGCTCGCGAAGCTCATCGAATATGGCACCGCGGATACGGGTCACCGCGTAGGTCTTGAACTTTACATTCTTGTCCGGGTCATACTTATTGATGGCATCCAGAAGACCGAACTGCCCGAAGCCTACAAGGTCATCGAATTCAACGCTTTCCGGCATACCGGTCGAAACCTTGCCCGCGACGTACTTCACAAGCGGCATATACTGCCGGATAAATTTATCGCGGATAGCCGGCATCTTCGTCTTTTTGAATTCATGCCAAAGTTCGTCTTCCGTCTTTTCATCTAAGAACGAATTTCCCATTCTCCCACACCTTTTCCAGAATCTATTTATTCATCCCTTTTCAGAACAGTCTGAATTGCCTTTGCCAAGGTCGCCGTATCATGCTGAGTCGCCTTGTCAGGGTCTGTCAAAGGAGAAATGCGGGGAGAGATGTCCCCTCCGCCAGTCTCCGCAAATTCAGTATCTTCTATAACTTCTCCGCCGGCAGAAGAACTTCCGCCGCCGTCATCAAACACCCCAAGGTCGGGAAGCGCATCAAGCTCGCTCTTCTGCGCAGGCGCTGCACTCTTCGGAGCTTCCGGGGCAGCGGCAGCCGCCGATGCAGCAGCGTGAGGCGCGGTACTTCCGCCGGACGATGCTGCCGGGGACGAAGCCGCGGCGGCAGGGGCCTCTGTCAGGGGTTTGCCCAGCGTCATGGGTTTGAACTCTGCAGCGGCAGGGGCAGCTTTCGGTGCTTCCGGAGCAGCGGCTGCTGGTGCAGCAGCATGAGGCGCGGCACTGCCGCCGGACGATGCTGCCGGGGACGAAGCTGGCGAAATGCTGTTGATGCGGACAGCATTTTCTGCGACGCTGCGCGTATCCTTTTCGGAAAGGAGATGCTTGTTATTGTTAACCGCAAAACGGAGCCCCAGTCCGTCTTCCGTCAGGTCAGCCTCACCAATGGTAATGTCAACACGGGCGCCCGGTTTTCCGGCTGCCCGCGATGTATCGGGACTGAAATCTGCCGGTTCCCCGTCGTTAAGGAATTTCTCATACATGAAATCGATGATGATGGCAAGCACCCCGAATGCAATGGCAAACACAAGACCGCGGAACAAAGCCCAGAGGAATGGTGTATGGGCAAAAAGAATGCTTATCAGGAAGGATAAGACAAAGCCCAATCCCGCCATCACTGCAATATTTTTAGTGTTCAGCATGCCCAATCCTCCGCATTCATAACTATTATACTATGGTACGGCAAAAAGCTCTTAAGGTCAAGTTCAACATTGCGTTTCACCGTCTTTTTTTCCCTCCGACGAATTTCTGGAGGAACGTAGAAACGCCCACGTTGGAAGACTCAGTCTTTTCCATGCGCCCGACGATATGCTTCAGGCAGACGGAGGGTTTTGACGTCGGGTTCACCACCATAAAGGGCTTCTGGCGGATAACCGATGCCTGAACCACAGGATCGTCGTAGATAAAACCGATATAATCAACCTTGTAGTTCAGGAACTGACCGACAATCGTTATAATGCGCTCGGAAATGCGCTTTCCCTCGTCCGCAGAATGCACCCTGTTCACCAGCAGCTTCAGGTGCAGCTCCCTGTCCATCAGCTCCGTGGTGATAATCTTGATGATACCGTATGCATCCGTGATGGCCGTCGGTTCCGGGGTCGTCACAATGTAAACTTCATCCGCTGCCGCCACAAACTTAAGGACGTTTTCAGCAATACCTGCACCGGTATCGATGATGATGATATCTGCATTCCCCAGGGAAGCAAATTCCTTTGCAAAGGCTTCAAGTTCATCTGAGGTAAGGTTTGCCAGTTTGGAAAAACCGTTTGCACCGGCAATGAATTTTATGCCGAACTCCGTATCAAGGATGATTTCGCTCATCTTCTTCTGCCGGTTGATGACCTGCATAAGGTTGTACTGAGGCACGATATTGAGCAGCACGTTGACGTTCGCCATACCCATGTCGCCGTCTATCAGGATGACACGCTTGCCCAGCTGTGCATAGGCGATGGCCATGTTTACGGCTATGTTCGTCTTGCCGACACCGCCCTTACCGCTGCTGATTGCAATAATTCTTGTCCGGTGTTCATCTGAATTCTTTTCCATAAAAGCACGAAGTTCGCTCAACTGTTCTTCCATTATATCATCCCTCAGTCAATATCACTTTTAGATTCATCATCAGAACCAAAATTCTGTTTTATATGTTCCTCATCCTTTACAAAACCGTCCAGTCTCCGCAGGAAATAGAGGGGTGCCGCACGCTCCAGATGGTGCAGGACAGCCTGCCCCGTCGTCAGCATGGCAATCTTCTTGTTCTTAGCATAGAGCACGCTCAGGACATTGCCATAGGTGGAAGTCTCGTCGCACTTTGTGATGATGATGCTTCTGAAGTCAAACGGCTCGTAGTTGCGGATAATTTTCTCCAGGTCGCGCGCCTTGGTACTCGCAGCAATAGCAAGATAGGTTTCCGGCTTCATGCCGGGGATTTCCAGCATTTCCTGCATCTTTGCAATATTTTCAAAGTCATTCGGGCTGTAGCCGCCCGTGTCTATGAAGATAAAGTCAACCTTAGACGTATTGTAGCCGTTGAAAAGCTTTTTCAGGTCTTCCTGCGTGTCGGCCTTTTCCACGGATACTTCCAGCGCTTCGCCGTAGTGCTCCAGCTGCTCCTTTGCGGCAACACGCATGGTGTCGGCAACAATCATGTGAATGACCGGAGCAGGCCGGTGCGCCTTCTTTGCAGAAATTTTTATCTCGGCCGCCATCTTTGCAATGGTGGAAGTCTTTCCCACGCCGGTCGGACCGACAACAACGATAACCTGCGGGGATTTCGGCTCAAAATGCGGGGCAATATGAATGTCACCGCCGATCCAGTCCACGACCGTCCGCTGCACCGTATCAAAATCATCCAGACTGTCAAGGCTGAATTCCGCGCGGATACGCTCATTCATCTTGTCGATATAATACTGATTGAATTCGTTCTGTTTTAAGATTTCATCAATTTTTACGATTGAAGGATGCTCTTCCTTGGAGGCGCTTTCGCGGGAAAGGGAATCAATTTTCCGGCTCATCTCCGCAATCTGCTTGGACATCTTGGAAACTTCCAGAATGCTTGCGATGCTGGAACTTGCACGTTTTTCCAGCAGCTCATCGCGGCTCCGCAGGAAATCATTCTGCCCGCCCCCGGCCGGGATGGAATTAAGCGGAGCGGCATCAGCGGTACTCAGGCCGCCCGGCACGCCCATGCCCTTAGCAAGCGGCATCTGTGCAGCAGGGCCGCCCATCTGCGGGTAGGGGTTCATCCGGGAAAGCGGAGCGCCGACGCCGACGCCGACTCCCTGCCCCCGCAGAAAATATGTTGCCTGCACAACGAGTTTCTGCCGCAGGCCAAAGAACGACGTCTTGGGAACCGTCTTGTAATTAGAGATAGTATAGTCTGTGCCGTACAGGGCATACAGCTTTTTTCTGCAGTCATCAAGAGAAGTTCCTTCAATTTCCAGCTGGGGAACCGGCGGTGTGGAACGGGCGTCACTGTACATCGATGTCTCCTAATGTTTCAATCTTGATTTCAGGACCGGCAGCCATGACTTCACCGATTGAAATGACGACCAGGCCGGGCAGCTCACGCTCGGTGGAAGACTTCACCAGCTGGCGGACTTCGTCGGCACAGAGCACAATGGGCAGGTAGTTTCTGTCGCGGACGGCAGCAATGGAAGCGCTCATCTGCTCGATATACTTTCTTCCGTCCACGGGGTCGAATGCAACAAAGGGCTTCTGTCCCGGCTGCTCTGCCTTGTGTTCCAGCATTTTTTCCGACAGTGACTGGGAAAGCCGCAGCACGTGCAGGATCTTTTCGTCGTCGGCATACTGCAGGCAAATCTGCGCACCAAGCGCCTGCCGCACTTTTTCGGTAAGCAGGACGGGGTCTTTGGTAAGCGGCGCAAAATTCGCCAGCGTTTCCAGAATGGTAACCATGTTGCGGATGCTCACCTGCTCCTCCAGCAGGTTCTTGAGCACCGCTTCAATCTCACCATAGCTGAATTTGTGTTCGCCGGAAAGCACTTCATCCACAACGACGGGATTTGTTTCCTTGATTTTATTGACAAGCGCGCTAACTTCCTGTCTCGTAAGGATTTCCGCTGCATGGCGCTTGATGATTTCTGTAAGGTGAGTGGCAATGATAGTGGGCGGATCGATGACCGCATAGCCGGCTTTCTCTGCCTCTACGCGCTTTTCTTCCGGTATCCAGACGGCTTCCATTCCGAACGCGGGGTCTTTCGTCCGTTCGCCCGCAAGTTCGCGCCCCTTGGGAACATTGCCCGTGTTCAGGCACATATAGTAGCCCAGCTTAAGCTTTGCCCGCCCCACTTCGATGCCTCGGATCTTAAAGGTATATTCGTCAGGGTCAACAGACATGCTGTCACGGATGCGGATGGGCGGCACCACAAGGCCAAGGTCAAGCGCCTCTTCACGCCTGATTCTGGTAACGCGCTCCAGCAGCTCGGCACCTTTTTCGCGGTCAACCAGCGGCACCAGCGTATAGCCCAGATCGAGGGAAAGCGGCGGCAGCGTTGCAACAGCGGCAACTTCGTCCGCGGCGCTGCCCGGCTGCCGGGCCTTTGCGGGGGCGGAGGCAGCTTCTGCCTGCCGCTTGAGCTCCTGCTTTTTTTCCAGGCCGGACATACGGATACCGAAATAGACAAAGAGCGCCCCCACGGGAACCAGCACGACGGAAGAGCCGTTGTGGAATGCAAGGCCCATCGCGATGAGCGCCACGCCCACAATGATGTACACAACCGGGCTGACGGAAAAGTTCTTTTTGAGCTGCTCGGCAACAACCTCGTCGGTGCTGCCGCCGGTAACCAGGATGCCGGTTGCAAAGGAAAGCATGAGCGACGGCAGCTGCGACATAAGTCCGTCGCCGATGGTCAGCTTGGCATAGCTGTTAAGGGCGCTGGTAAAATCCATGCCGCCCATCATCATGCCCGTTATCATGCCGGCAATCAGGTTGAGCGCCGTAATGAAAATGCCGGCCTTTACATTGCCGCTTACGAATTTTGAGGCACCGTCCATTGCGGAGTAAAAATCAACCTCCTGCCTGATGCGGGCCTTTTTCTGCGCGGCCTGTTCCTCGGTGATGGCACCGGAATTCAGCTCGTTCTGGACGTCGAACATCTTGTTGTTCATGCTGTCCAGGGTGAAACGGGCAGTAACCTCGGAAACGCGGGTGGCACCCTTGGTGACCACGACAACCTGCACGACGATGAGGATGATGAATATGATGAAGCCGACAATGACGCTGTTACCGGTGGCAATATTGGCAAACGCCTGCACCATCTCGCTCTGGCCGCTCATATTTACGCGGGCGCCGCTGCCGGTCACGGGATTCGTCAGGATAAGGCGCGTAGAAGTGATGTTGATGGCAAGACCAAAAAGCGTAACAAGCAGGATAAGCCGGGGAAAGGACGTAAACTCCGCCGCCCGCTTGGTGTAAATGACGGTCAGCAGCACCGTCAGGGAGACGGCAAGGTTCAGCACCATCGAAACATCTATCAGTCCTTTCGGGACTGGTATAAACATCATAAGGACAGTAATAACCACTGCGACGGCAATGGCATTCTGCTGGACAGCATTGAGTAAATCAGTAAAAAAATTGTTCCGCCTTTCTGGCATTGTTTCCCCACCCATAGAGAATATATATTCCTATATATTCTACACCTTTTTTCTCTTTTTATCCATATATCCTATCTGGGCATAGACCGTCGCAATCGCACGAATATATGCCGTAGGTATTATATCACCAACTTGCGTGTCTGTATAGAGACCACGGGCAAGCGGACGGTTTTCCACAATCGGAACGTCTGCCTCCCGGGCAATACGCTTCATGTTCTGGGCGGTCAGATCCTCGCCCTTCGCCGTCACCTGGGGAGCATCGTTCCGTTCCTGCTTCCACTGGAGCGCAACGGCAAAGTGCGTCGGGTTCGTGATGACAACATCCGCTTCCCGCACCGCGCGGGGCATATTCTGCTGCAGCATCTCGCGCTGAGCACTTTCCAGGCGGCTTTTGACATCGGGATCGCCCTCAAGTTCCTTAAACTCCTCTTTAACTTCCTGCTTCGTCATCTTCATGTTTTCCTTGAACTGACGGCGCTGCACAAAGTAGTCTGCAATGCCCACAGCAACAAGGAAAACAGAGGCCAGAATCAGGATTCTTCCCGCCATGGAACCGATCTGGCGCATCGCAAGGCGCGGGCCGCCGGTATCCAGCAGGGCCAGAAGCGTCTCCAGGCTGGAGCTGATAAGGAGGTAGCCGATAAAGGCAAGCACCACAACCTTCAGCAGAGACTTGACCACATTGAACGCCCCTTCGAAGGAAAACAGCGTACGCTTAAAGTACTTGCCGAAATGCGGCACGATATGGTCAAACTTGGGGATAATCAGCTTGGTGGCAAAGATAAAACCGTTGTTCTGCACAAGGTTGCCCACCACGCCTGCAACAGCCCCCGCCACGCAGAACGGCAGGACAAGCATCAGGAAATAGCGCAGCGCGGCCAGGGGAAACTTGCCGCTGTCCACGCGCGGCTCGGTTACATTCATGAAAAAATACGTGAGGATTTCCTCAAACTTCCGCTCCATCCACGGGGCAAGGACGATAAGCATAATTGTCAGGAAGAAAAAGATGATGTTGCTGTTCAGCTCCTGGCTTTTCGGAACCCGGCCTTCTTCGTTGCGGGCCTTACGGAGTTTGTATTCTGACGGTTCCTCGGTCTTGCCTTCTTCCTCGGCAGAAAACCACTGCAGGTCAATTGCACTCATCCGATGCTTCCTCCCAGGCGGACAAAAAGCTGCTCCAGCCCGCGCAGGCCGCGTGCAAAACTGCCAAGGAAGAATTCTCCCAGCTGGGGCAGCAGCAGGAAGAGCAGCAGGAAGCTTGTCAGGATAAGTATGGGGAAACCTTCCGCCAGCAGGTTCATCTGAGGCGCCGCCTTGGCAAGGATACCCATGCAGACGTTTATAAGGAAAAGTGTGCCCATCAGCGGCAGGGCAATGACGAGCGCGTTCTGGAACAGGCCGGTCAGCCCGGAAAGCATAAAGGAAAGGAGCGAGTCACGGTGCCCGATAATCGAAAAGACATTGAGCGAACGGTAGCTGGCAAGCAGCCCGTCCGTGAACAGTTCCAGAAAGCCGCCGGCACGCAGAAACAGCAGCATGGCGATGAAATTCAGGTATTCGCCCATAAGCGGGTTTTCTACCTCGCTCATGGAATCATAGACTTCGCTGGCAGAAAAGCCCATCTGGAAGGCAAAAAACTGACCGGCGGTACTGAAGGCCGCAAAGAGCAGCGTTACGGTAAAACCGATGATAAGTCCGATCAGGGCTTCCCCGATGACAAGAAAGATGTAGTCGGCTGAAAAGGAGCCGCTCGAAGACACAAATGAACGGTATGCAGCGTAGGTGCCGCTTTCCAGCGACAGCTGGGGGAACACAAAATATGCAATGTATCCGGCAAGGGCGACTTTTGCCTTGCGCGGAACGGTCCGGGAGGAAAAGAGAGGCAGAGACATGATGCAGGCAAAGCTCCGCGCGGCAACAAGCAGAAAAACCGGCGCGTTCCGTACAATCTCTTCCAGCATAGGACGCCTTACCTTGCCATGGAAGGAATCTTCTGGTACAGCTCGATGGTGTACTGCCGCATGGACGTAAACATCCATCCGCCCAGCAGGGCAAGCACCACAAGGATGGCAAGCAGCTTAGGCAGGAAGGTCAGCGTAGACTCCTGAATCGATGTTGTTGCCTGGAAAATGGCAACGACAAGACCGATGATGAGTGCGCCGCCAAGAACGGGGGCACAGAGCTTGAGCACCTGCAGGATCCCGCCCTGCATCAGCTGCATGATTTCATTCAGGGACAACATTGGCTAAACCTCCTCTCACTGTATGACGCTGTTAAACAGCTGCGTCGTCAGCAGCCCCCAGCCGTCCACCAGGACAAAAAGCATCAGCTTGAACGGCATGGAAATCTGCACCGGCGGAAGCATCATCATGCCCATACTCATGAGGATGCTGGCAACCACCATGTCTATGACGATAAAGGGTATGTACAGGAGCACGCCTATCTTGAACGCCACCGTCAGTTCGTGCAGGATGTATGCGGGCACCAGCACGTACGTGGGCACATCGCCGTGGTTCTGCGGGCGCGGAAGCTTTGCCATGCTCATAAAGCGGGCAATGTAAGCTTCGCTGTCCTTGGAATCCATCTGGCGGTACATGAAAGTACGGATCGGAGCTTCCGCCCGGTCATAGGCTTCCGTCAGGGTCAGCTCATTGTTGTAGAGCGGCCTGAACGAGTCATTATAAATTTTGGTAAACGTAGGCCACATGCAGAACAAAGTCATGAACAGGGCAATACCGTTAAGAACCGCAGTGGGCGGTACCTGCTGCAGCGACAGCGCACGCTTGATGAAGTCAAGCACGATGGAAAAGCGGAGGTAGCACGTAACCAGCAGAATAAGGCTGGGTGCAAGCGTCAGCAGGGAAAGCAGCAGCAGCAGCTCCACACTGAAGGCAACCTGCTTGCCGTCCTTCGGACTGGTTGCACTGAACGTAATATTCGGGAAATCCACGCCGTTCACCGTCTCGGACATTTCGGTTGTTCCCCGCGAAGAACCCGCAGGAAAACTTGCCTGCGAAGCTGCAGGGAGCACACAGAGCACGGCGGCCAGTGCGGCGGCAAAAAAAAGCTTTGCAAAACGTTTCTTCATGGCTCACTCCCCGTCCCGGCGGCTGCCCTGATTTTTAATTGATTCAAGAACCTGTGCGGCAGAACCACCGTCAAACACGCTGCCGGTACGCTGGAGCGGCATTCCAGCCGCCGTCCGGGTGCGGTGCGCGGTAAACAGATCCAGCACTTCCGAAAAATTCTTGGGGCGGGGAACACTACCCTGCCGTTCGGCATGGAGGTTCAGCGCCTCAACAAGTTCCTTGTCATTCACTTCCGCAATCAGGTTCACGGAATTCTCCGAAACACCAATCAGGTAGGCTTTGTCCACCAGCGTCACCACATGCACGGCTTTACCGGGACTAAGCGGAAGCGTAGCAACCCTGCGGAGGAAAGGATCATTTTCCTGCCCCGGCATCATGCCGGACTTAAGCAGACGGAACACAAGCCATATTATCCCCAGGACAATGGCAAGCATCAGGAACATGCGTATAAAGAGCCAGAGCGTGGAACTGCTGGACGTAGTACCGGCATCAGCGGGTTCTTCCCATCCAAGCCCAAACGGAGTGGCATCATCATTATCTGTCAAAGCTGATTCCCCAGAAGCCTGTACCGGTGCAGCCTGCACTTCAGGAGCCGTTCCCGTGTCCTGGGCACACAAATTCTGAGTCGTGAAAATTACAAGAGCGGCACAGAGCGCCGTCATTTTCTTTTTTGAGTTAATCGTAGTGTTCCCCCACCCATACTTTTATCTTCGCCGCTATCCCCTGCGGCAGGAAGATAAAATGCAACAAAACCTGCGGAACAATAAATCCCGCAGGTTTATCTATGCAGCCTACATTTGACTGGTAACATGCTCGATTGCCGGAAGAATTTCCGTCACGCGCACGCCGAAGTTTTCGTCAATGACGACAACCTCGCCCTTCGCTATAGGCTTATGGTTTACTAATATATCTACCGGTTCACCGGCAAGCTTATCAAGCTCGATAATGGTTCCTTCGCCCATACCAAGGATGTCTTTTATGGTTTTCTTTGTGCGACCGAGTTCTACGGTCATCTCCATATAGACATCCATGATGAGACCGATATTGCCCTGCTCCGCACTTCCAGAAACAGGCTGCAAATTCGGGAACTGCAGAGCCTGCACATTCGGCGGCGTGGACATTTGCTGCATACCGTTCATACTTACTCCCATCATCTGTGGCTGCATCATAGCCTGCATAGGCATTCCCTGCGGCATGGACATGGCAGGTGCTGCCATCGTCGGTGCTGCCTGCTGCATCGGTGCAGCCTGCGGAGGAGTGATTCCCCCGCCCAGAGCCTTAGCCATGCCGTCTGCTACGAGACTGCTCACAGCTTCCCACATAGTATATGTAGTCCCGTCAATGGTAACAGGATATGTGAACACTGCAAATTTGTCCTGCGGCATGCGAACCATTGCCTTAGGCTGGTTCACTGCTTCAGGAGGATTGGTCGCAAGACCGGGAAGTTTGCCGCCGGCACTCAGCACAGTGATTTCTGCGCCGGAATGGTTGGAAACCACTTCAGAGATAACAGACAGTGCCATGTCATCAAGTGCGGCATTCTCCTCTTTGTTGATAAGACCAACAAGCTTCTGTGCAAATTCCGGTGACAGCAGGAACAGATGGTCACCCGTCAGTCCGGCGGAGAAATCATCCATGACGGCAACGACCGTCTCTGGGATCTTTGCAAGGAGCTGATCCCTTCCGCTCTCCTCCACTGTCGGTGCATCGGTCTGAACTTCAACACCGGTCATTGTATTGAGGTTTGCAGAAAGCTTGTCCTTGAGGTCTCCTGCAAACTTCGTCAAAGTCGGAATATCAATGCCAACCTGGGGAGCAGCCTTTGATGAGCCGTCAGCGCTTAAGCCGCCGGTATCGACCCCAGACAGCAATGCGTCAATTTCTTCCTGTGATATAGATCCTTCACTCATACGGTTTCTTCTCCTTCAGCGGTTGTTAACTCTTCAAACTCTTCATTCTCTTCATCTTCTAATTTGCCGATTACCTGCACTGCAAGCTTCTTGCCGATTACACCCGGCTGGCAGAAGAACTTCTTCCTGCTGCCGACGGCAAGCGTCAGCGGGTCTGTAATCTTGGTATTCGCCAGACGGATCACATCCCCTGCATGAAGGTTCAAGACATCCCGGATCGGGACGTTCAGGGAACCGATTTCAGCGATAAGCTCCATTTCCACATCAGACAGCTTTTCTTTAAGCGTGCCCAGATACTGGGTTGTGGAACTGCGCCGCACGGAGCTGAACCAGAACTGCGATGACAGCTTGGAAACAATCGGTTCTATTGTAATGTAAGGAATACAGATATTCATCATACCTGCTTCCTCACCGATTTTTATCTCAAGCGTAACAAGAATGACCATTTCGCTCGGCGGAACAATCTGCGCAAACTGAGGATTCGTCTCTATCTGCTGCAGACGCGGGCGAAGGTCAATAACCTGCGTCCAGGCCTCGCGCATGTTGGCAAGAATACGGACGATAATGCCTTCCATAACCGACTGTTCGATATCAGTCAGGTCACGGTTAACCTTGCCGCCCGTATCGCCGGAACCGCCAAAGAGGCGGTCAATCATTATAAAGGTAATCTCCGGTGCAATCTCAAGAACAGCATTGCCCTTGAGAGGATCCATATTGATGACGGCAAGTGTCGTCGGCGTCGGTATGGAGCGGATGAATTCCTCATACGTCAGCTGATCAACGGAAGCGACATGCACATGCACCAGAGTACGCAGCTGGGCAGAAAGACTTGTTGTGGTAAGACGGGCAAAAGTCTCATGCATGTTGGAAACAGTGCGTATCTGTTCCTTTGAGAATTTATCCGGGCGGCGGAAATCATAGATTTTAATACGGCGCGTGTCGCTGACCGGCTTAAAATCGTCAGATTCGCTTTCGCCTGTGCTTATTGCCTGGAGAAGCTGATCTATTTCATCTTGTGACAGAACTTCATTCATGTCTTAGCCCACCTATTCAAATTTTACTGCGCAACAATGTCTTTGGCAGTAAACATAACAGCCCGTATCCTTGAATTACTCAAAATATCGTCGTTTATCTGGTCGCGAATCTGCTGCTTCAGCACTTCTTCGTTCTCCGGGCGCAGTTCCTCCTGAGTCTTTGTGGAGAAATAGCGGCGAAGGAAGTCGATTATCTCGATGCGCCGTGACGTAATTTCCGTAGCGGCAGCCTTATCTTCCTTCTTGTATCCCAGAGCAACCTGCACGACAACACTCGCCGGAATGGCATCGCTTGTCTGGGTACGCACCTGATCAAGTGACGTATACCAGTCATAGTCCTCACGCTGCTGCGTATATTCC
>CADCQA010000247.1 GCA_902803415.1 uncultured Spirochaetaceae bacterium
GCTCCTGCTTGCAAATGCCGTTGACTACATGAACGGCCGGGGCGAACTGTGCGCCATGCGCACCAAGGGGCAGGGGCTTGATGCCCTTCGTGTTACCAGGGGACCGCTCGTAAATGCCGTCAAGTATTTCAACATCGTGGGCCTTGCCCTGATTGTTGCTGTCTGCGGCCTGCTGGTGCTGCTGTCTCGCCGCCGCCACCGCAATGAAATCCGCATGCTGTACAACCCGCACGACGGGCGGGAGTCGGCCGGAAATGCGTCCGCCGGACGCGAAGCTTCCGCCGGGGCTGTGCCTGTACAGGAAAAGGAAGGTGAATCAAAATGAAGAATACTGGAACCAGAAAAATAGTGCTTCTTTCGCTCATCGGCGTGCTGCTTGCCGTGTATGTGCTGCAGCTGCTTTTGGGCGGCAGGAACCGCATAAAGACGCTTTCCCTTGACGGTGAGCCGGACGCCATCGTGCTGCAGACCGGTGCTGATGCTGCCGGTGCGGTGCGGATTGTGAACCGGGACGGCACCTGGCTGGTGGGGGAGCAGGAGTACCCCGCGGATCCGGAGATTGTCTCCGGCATGACGGAAGCCCTCGGCGGACTGCGGCTGCTGGGCACGGTGAGCGGCAATGCGGACGGTGACCTTGACCGCTACGGGCTGGAAGGCGGCGGAATTACCGTCACTGCCAGCCGCGGAGGAAAAGTGCTCCGCACGCTCTCTGTCGGCAAGAACACGTCTACCGGCAGCCAGTGCTACGTGCGCGTGGACGGCGCTTCTGCAGTATACCTTGCGTCCGGTGCCCTGCATACGACATTCTCTGCCACGGTGGATGCTGTGCGCAGCAAGCGCGTGTACTCCTTTGATGCTGACGAGGTAACCCGCGTGCGCGTGGAGTCTGCGGACGGCGCATTTGTGTTCGAGCGCAACCCTGCCGCTGCAGCCGGCGTGCAGGAGGAAGGCACTGTTACCGTGGCGCAGGATGTCTGGCGGCTCAGTGGTGCTGACGGTACGGGCGCCGGGGCTGACCCCGATGATGCAAAGGTGTCCGCGTGGGTACGTTCGCTTGCTACCCTCAATGCCAGTACGTGGCTTGCAGAGGGAACTGCGGCACCTGCTGCATCCCCGGAAGCTGCGGTGACAGTAGAGGCCGGCGGCAGACAGTACCGTGTGGCGGTGTACGCCGGGGACGAGGATGCCGAAGAATATGTTGCTTCCTCCAGCGAAAGCCCGTATCTGTTTACGGTGCCGCCGTATGTGCGTCTCCGCTTCTGCAAGCAGCTTTCCGACCTGCTTAAGCAGTAAGCTCCGCTGCCGCAGGAACATCCGGCGGCATTTTGAAGCGGACTGAACGGCCGGGGCCGGTTCCAGAACTCTCTGGTGCCGGCCCCCGTTTTTTTTGCACGCACCGGTGTGCCGGTGCATCCGCCGGCGCTCAGAATTATCCGGCTTTGCCCTGGTTTGCCACCGCGTCCATCTTTTCCCGGAGCGCCTGCTGGTCTCCCAGGTAATAGTGCGCGCATGCATTGCAGGCGTCGTCAAATTCATAGACCAGCGGCGTTGCCGTCGGAATGTTCACTCCGACGATTTCATCATCCGGAATCCCGTCAAAATATTTGACCAGCGCACGCAGCGAATTCCCGTGGGCGGCGATGATGATCCGCTGCCCCTTCATCATGTGCGGCTTGATTTCGCTTTCAAAGCAGGGGATAACCCGTGCTATTGTTGTTTCAAGACTTTCGCCTGCGGGCAGCAGTGCCTTGTCCACCCCGCGGTACATTTCCTGCCGGGCTGCACTGCGCTCGTCCCCGGCTTCAAGTTCGGGCGGCTTCACATCAAATGAGCGGCGCCAGATTTTTACCTGTTCTTCCCCGTATTTCCGGGCGGTTTCGGCCTTGTTCAGCCCCTGCAGTGCACCATAATGGCGTTCGTTGAGCCTCCAGTCCTTTACCACCGGAAGCCATGTCCGGTCCATTTCGCTGAGCACGTAATCCAGCGTGTGGATTGCCCGCTTGAGGTATGACGTAAAGCAGATGTCAAAATCATATCCTTCCCGGCGGAGCAGCTTTCCTGCAGCGCGGGCTTCTTCCTTTCCTCTGTCACTCAGCTCAACGTCTGTCCAGCCGGTAAACAGATTGCGCCTGTTCCATTCACTTTCGCCATGCCTGATAAGCACCAGTTTTATCATACTGCCTCCTGCGTTAGTTTTGCTGATTATAAGTTAGCATTAATTAACTTTTGGCGCAAGAACCCCTCCACCGAGGCGTAAAGAAAAAAAATAAAAAAATTGCGAAAAAAAAGAAAAAGGTGTTGACAAAAAAACAGCGGGATGATATAGTCATCCTCACCTGCAGCAAGCAGGCACGCTATTTGACAGCA
>CADCQA010000248.1 GCA_902803415.1 uncultured Spirochaetaceae bacterium
CTCGCATGGGCACTTTCCGTCGGTACGGACATCGGCGGCAGCGCAACCCCCATCGGGGCTTCCGCGAATGTCGTCGGAACATCCGTGGCGGCAAAGGCCGGTCACCCTGTGGACTGGGGCACCTACTGCCGCCGCGCAGTCCCGGCAACAATCATTGTCATGACTATCTGCACGGTGTATATTTTCATCAAGTACTTGTAAGGAGGTTTCCCGATGAATAAACAGCTGATAGTATCCATAGGACGTGAATACGGTTCCGGCGGCCACAAGATTGCAAAGCTGCTGGCAGAGAAGCTCGACATCCCCCTGTACAACAGAAACATCCTGGAGGAAGTCGCCGGCATCAAGAACGTCAACACGAACTCGCTCGCAAAATACGACGAAGCACCGCGCAAGCGCTTTTTCAGCCGCACCGTGCGGGGATACACAAACTCCCCGGAAGAGAACGTCGCCGAGCTGCAGTTCAACCTGCTCAAGTCTAAGTTTGCCGACGAAGATTCCTTTGTCATCGTGGGCCGCTGCGCAGACGAGCTTTTCTACGGCTACAAGTACCTGGTGACGGTGTTCATCACCGGTGACGAAGAAGACAAAATCAAGCGCATCATGGAAAGCCGCGGCTTTAACGAAAAGCAGGCAAGAAAGACGATGGAACGGCACGACAAAATGCGCAAGGCCTACCACGACTATTTCTGCAAGCACGGCAAGTGGGGCGAAACCGACACTTACGACCTGTGCCTGAACGCCTCCCGCCTGAGCATCGAAGACTGCACGGACATCATCTACAATTACATCCAGAAACGGCTGGAAGCCTAGAAATACGGCGGGAACCTGGCAGCAGGCTCCCGCTTTTTTTTCGCCGCGGATGAAGGCGGCAGTACAAACATCCCACGCAAAGCACAAAAGACAGTTTTTCGGAAAAAAAGGTAATTATTTTTAGAAGATACCTTGATAGATGAGGTATTATCACATAATATATATTACAGAGGAGGCGGTACTATGCTGAACTTTTCTGACATACTGAGAGGTTTGACAGACACCATCATCCTTGCGCAACTTGCTGAAGGCGACAGCTACGGCTATCAAATCAACAAGTCCATCAACGGGCTGAGCAACGGCGAATTCGAGCTGAAGGAAGCGACGCTGTACACGTCATTCCGGCGGCTGGAAGAAAAGCAGCTCATCAACCCGTACTGGGGGGATGAAAATTCCGGTGCACGCAGAAGGTACTATGCCATAACAGATAGCGGCAGAGCCTTCCTGCAGGAAAACCGGCAGGACTGGGAGCGCATCCAGCACCTTGTCGAACGATTGATGAAGCGCTGCCCGACGGCGGACAGCAAGGAGATTGCAGAAGCATGAACAGGAAAATCAAGAACTACGTAGATGTTCTTTTCAACGACGTGCCCACAACCCGCAAGGCTGCGGAACTGAAGGAAGAAATTCTTTCCACGCTCAACGAGCATTTTGAAGCACACATGGCAGAAGGGAAATCAGAGAATCAGGCGTACACCGAGGCGCTCGCGGATATGGGCAACATCGACGAGCTTTTGGAAAGCCTTGCACCGGAGCGGGAACTAAAGCCGCGGATTGAAGAATACCGCCGCCGCAAAGCAAAGAATACGGCAATCGCCGTCATGACGTACATCATCGGGGCGATGCTGCTCTGCGCACTGCCTGCACTGGCAGACGTGTTCAACGCGGGCAATGAAGACAAGGCGGGAGTCATCGGGCTGATTCTGCTGCTGCTCTGCGTGGCGGGGGCAACAGGGCTGCTCATCTACACAAAAATGAGCGTCCCGCAGGACGTGGAACCTTACCTTGAACGGAAAAAGGAACACTTTGACACGTCCTCAGAACGCGGGCGCTACTGGGCATCAGTGTCCAAGCTTTTCTGGATGGTCGTAACCGTCATCTACCTGTGCATCAGCTTCACTACGATGGCATGGCACATCACCTGGCTCATCTGGCTGATTGCAAGCGCTGTCTGGCAGGCAATACTGCTGTTCAGCGGAGTCAGGGAAAACCCGGACGACAACGACTAAGGGGGGTACAGCATGAAAAGAAACCAGTACCTGGGCATACTGTGGGCGGCGGCGGCAGTCATCCTGACACTGCTCCTGATACGGGGCATTTCCGGCGGCACACCCTTCGGCGGATTTCCCGACCTGCTGGCGGCAAAGGCCGGCGGGGATGCGGTAAACAGCGTCAGCATCACAAGGGAAGAGCGCTTCCCTGCAGAAAACATCCGCAGCGTCAGCTTCAGCCTGCAGGGGCAGCACCCGATGGAAATTAAGCAGTCCGGGGACAGCGACATTCACGTGGAATTCTGGGACGGCGCGGAAACAAACTGCACGGTTTCCCCGGACGGCGGCACCATCACCGTAAAGGAAAAATCGTCCATGCGGCAGCACAAGGACAGGGGCCGGGGAAAAATCCGCCTGCTGCTGCCCGCCGCCTACAACGGCGACCTGCGTGTAGACAGCACAAGCGGCGCCATCAAAGCGGACGGCATCCGCGCGGCATCCGCGCAGCTTGAAGTCGTCAGCGGCAGCGTCACCCTGGAAGCATGCACCATTCCCCGGCTGAGCATCGAATGCGTAACCGGCAGCATTAAGGCGGGCGGCACCTTCGGCAAACTTGACGTCCAGACCGTAACCGGCAGCATCAAGGCGGAAATCCGGGAAGTTCCGGAGGGAAAATGCTCCTTTGAAACCGTCACCGGCTCCATTACCGTAAGCCTGCCGCGCAGCATCGGCTACACGGTGGATTACGACTGCACAACCGGCAGCTTCAAGGATGCCATCACCAGAAGCAGCGGCAAAAAGAGCGGCACTTCAACAAACGGCAGCGGAGACGCACGGATCTCTGCCTCCGTGGTAACAGGTTCGATAACGGTACAGGAACTTTGAACAGATGGAAGCCAAGATAAAAAACTACCTGAATCTGGCAGGACTGTTTACGGCACTGCTCCTCAGCTACCTTGCAGCGGGGGGCACGCTCAAAGCATTCGCGCAGGACAATCAGCTGCTTGCTGCCGCCCTGATGCTGTGCAACTCGCTGTTCTTCAGCGCGTGTACGCTGCTCCTGTACCGAAAGTGTTTTCAGCAGGTACCGGTCTGGTGCCGGCCGGTGCGGGGCATTCTTGTTTCCGTACTGCTTTCCGGCGCGCTGATTGCATTCCTGTACCTGTTCTACCGCCTGGATGCCGCATTCAGCTTCTTTGCGGCAAACTGGCCCAGCTGCATACTGCTTGCGGCGGCAGCGGGCATTGCGGAGGAAGTCATGTTCAGGGGATTCCTGTTCGACTATGTAAACAAAGAGGCATCGGCGCTCTGGGGATTCATCGTCATCAGCGTACTGTTCGGGGCGCTGCATATACTGAATTTCCTGTCCGGGGAGCAGGTTTCCGCGCTCTACATCTTTAACTGCATGGCGGCGGGGCTTTTCCTCTGCGTGCTGTACCACAAATACGGGCTTGTCCCCGCGCTGATATACCACATCAGCTGGAACGCGGTCTTTGCCGATAACACCGTGGAATCCCTGCCGCTTACGGGCATTGCCCTGCTTGCGGCGGCGGCAGGCATACTCCTGCTGGAAAAAAAACTGAAGCCAAGTGCAAGGAGCAAAAGATGAAAAAGATTGCCGCGTTTGTACTCTGCCTGTTTGCCGGGGCAGCGGCGCTGTTTGCCCAGGACCAGCTGGTCACCAGCAAGACATGGCAGGCAGCCGAAGTCAGTTCGCTTTCGTTCCGGCTGAGCTACGAAGACCTGAAGGTTGAACGTCATTCCGGCGACGAAGTCAAAATTGCTGTCTACAGCAACAATGCATCACGGATTCCGGAGATTTCCCTTTCCGGCGGCACGCTGCTGGTAAAGAGCCGGAAGAAGCAGAAACTCCACGACCGCTGCAGGCTCGTCGTCCAGCTTCCGCGCGATTACCGGGCAGAAACGTTCAGCGCAGAAAGCAGTTCCGGTGACATGAGCATGGAAGAACTTTCCGCAGGAACGTGGCAGCTTTCCGCAAGTTCAGGAACCATCACCTGCGGCGGAATAACGGCAGACACGGACTTTGCAGCACGAACGTCAAGCGGCAACATAACGCTGGACACCATACGCGCCAAAACAATCACCTGCGGCAGCAACAGCGGAAGCATCCGGCTTTTGCAGCTTACGGCGGAAAGTATCAGCTGCCGCGCATCATCGGGCGACATGCGGCTGTCGCAGGCCGAAGCAAAGACGCTTGGCTGCACAACGACATCGGGCAGCATCGGAGTGTTGCAGACGGGGGCGGAACGGCTCAGCTGCACGGCATCATCCGGCAACATCGCAGCGGAATGCACTGGCTGCAGGCACTTTGCAATACATGCCAAAAGCGGCCGGGTACAGCTGGAGCTGGACAAAGCCCCCGCGGAAGCATCGGAAATCAAAACATCAAGCGGAGATATACAGCTGCGGATGCCAAAAGCAAGCAGCTTTGAGCTTGCGCTGACGTCAAGCTCCGGGGACTTCAATGATGAGTTCAACCGGAACACCATCAGCGCTCGGAACACGTTCCGGAGCACATACAACGGCGGCGGCGTGCAGATAAAACTCGAAAGCTCATCCGGCAACATCCGCCTGAGCGAATAGACCTGTTCGGAAACTACGTTTCCGCTCAGGCCGGCGAGTTTAAAATCGCTCAAATAGCGCGATTTTAAACATCGCTTGCTAGTGTAACCTGTTCTGAAACTGAAGTTTCCGAACAGGTTTAATAATCTGGAACTAGAGCAAGGCAGGGAGTCAACATAAAAAAATGCGCTCCCTGCACTGCACGTTAACGCTGGATGCGGCCGCTGCCGTTTCCGCCGGCAAGTTTTTCAACTTCGTCGACACTTACCATGTTGTAGTCGCCTTCAATCGAATGCTTGAGGCAGCTTGCAGCAACGGCAAAGTCTACGGCAGCCTGCGTGGATTTGCCGCTCAGGAGCGCGTAGATAAGTCCGCCGCCGAAACTGTCGCCGCCGCCCACACGGTCAACGATGTACATCTCGTATTCCTTGCTGAAGCAGTAGTCTTTTCCGTCGTACAGAAGCGCCGCCCAGTTGTTGCGGTTTGCGTTGATTGAAGTGCGCAGCGTGATTGCAACCTTCTTAAAGCCGAACTTGTCTGCCAGCTGCTTGGCAACAGACTTGTAGCCGTCCTTGTTCAGCTTGCCGCTGTTGATGTCCGTGTTTTCCGCTTCAATGCCAAAGACGTCCTTTGCATCCTCTTCGTTGGAAATGCAGACATCCACGTACTTGCAGATTTCCGTCATTGCGGCGCGCGCCTGGTCCCGCGTCCACAGCTTGCCGCGGTAGTTCAGGTCGCAGCTGACCGTAGCACCGGCAGCCTTTGCCGCCTTGCATGC
>CADCQA010000249.1 GCA_902803415.1 uncultured Spirochaetaceae bacterium
AGCTCCTCGAATATATTCCCTTCCACCATACGGGAAATTTTATCATACTAAATTCTCTGTGTAAATCCTCTCATGCTGAAGCCGTGGCCTGCGGTACACCCGCTGGATGCGTTCCATAACGGCACCGGGAATGCATTCAGATTCCTGCATTTTCGGGAGGACAATATCCCTTGCGGCCATATCAAGGCTGCGGAAATATTCCTTTTTCCGTTCCTGGGCATCGCGTATGTTCTTGCAGGAATACAGGTTATCCATCATGGACTCGTATTTCTTCCGGCCGTTTTCTTCTATAAAAGAGGGGTAAAAAAGCCTTGTGTCAAACAATTCAAAGAACATGCAGCCGGCGGCATACCAGTCCGCCTGGAGCGCAAGCTCCCAGTCGTCATGCAGCCCGCAGAGCATTTCCGGGGCTGCATATGCCGTAGTCCCCGAATACGCAGGCCTGCGCGGGAAATCTTCTGCCGCATCCCTGCGCACAAGGCTTGATTCAAGGTCTATGGCACAAAGGAAGGTCTGCCCGTTAAAAGAACATCCCCGTACGTTTGCGGGCTTTAGATCCCGGTGGCACAGTCCCTTTCTGTGCAGCACCTGCACGGAATGCAGGATTTCTGCCATAAGCCGGAGTGCTTTCTGGGGAGCCATGCCCGCAGGCTTAAGGCAGGATTCCAGCGACCGTTTTTTGTCAAAAAAGCAGCGCTTTATGTCCAGCGGCAGCCAGATGGTGGCAAGGAACGATATTCTGTCGTTAACCTGCTCGCCGCCCACACGGCAGGTAATCCTTGCCACCGAAAAAGGCGTATGCAGCTTGACGCAGCGCGTTTTTGAAGCCAGCAGGCGGACAGCGGCTTCTTCCCAAGCAAGAGCATCTTCGCTGCCACGCCCTCCGTCAGGCATCAGGCTTGTATAGACAGGATTGGTACACTTTACGGCAACACGCAGCCCCATGACGGAATCATTTGCCCGGAACACTATGTAAGGACTTGCATGTTCAGAGACCACAACAGGATTTTCAAACAGATTCGAAAACTGCCCGCAGTTCTTGATGGCCTCTATTGTAATCCGGTTTGCTTCGGCAATCCTGCCGTCTGAAGGTTCCGAAAGGTTGTCTTCATAGGGAGCAAGCTCATCTTCCTGCAAACTATCACTCCTGCTTTTCATAATCAACGTATAAATTTCCCTTCACCCTATTGACAATATTACACAACCGATATATATTAATTATACAAGATGTGTAAAATCAACACCGGGAGGAAACATGGCCACAGAAAAAGACGGATGGGCAAAGCTGCTTAAACACCTGCGGATCGACAGGGATGAGCTTGTGCAGGATATGGCAAAAAATGCCGGCATTACCACAACCTATTTTTCGGCAATAGAGAACGGTGACCGCGACATTCCTGCGGGGCTTACGGAAAAAATCGCCACAAGCTACGGGCTGAGCGGCGAAGAATACCGCAGGCTCCGGAACGAGGAGCTCCTGCGCCCCAGGAAAGCTGTTCAGATTGATATGTCCGGCATCACGGACACGGACGTAAAGGATGCCGTGCTGAATTTTGCGGCAAAGGCTGCGGGTCTCAGCAGTGACCAGGCAGTACGCATAAACAACATACTTATGGAAGGCTCGCCTTACCTTCAGGGAGGTGCTGACTAACAAGGCAAAAAGAACGGCATCCCGGCTGCCACCGGAATGCCGCTAAGGTCAGGAAGCCAGACAAGCTGAACTTCATGATGTCATCACTGTAAGTTTAGTTTTTCTGCCTTCTTTAGTCAAGAGGCTGAACCGGCTCCAGTTTCCCGGCATAAACCATGGCTTAGCAGCCATAAGGAAACGAACATGATTGCTATCACAACTTACAAAAATTCCCTTAAAAGGGCGAAAAAGGAATACTGCTTTCGGAGCGTCACCGACCAGACGCTTGATTCGGAGCAGCTCATAAAAGAAATTATCCGTTATAACTCTACAATTACCGAAGCGGATGCACGGGCGGTACTTTCCGTGCTGAGCGACAGGCTGAAGCACTTTGTGAATATGGGCTACAACGTTGAGCTGCCGTTTGCATTCATCCACCTGAAGGCAAACGGCACCGTTGAAAGGCTGAACGACGGCTTTACGCCGGGAACGGGCGACCACCGCTTTGAAGTGACCTGCACGTTCAAGGAAGATGCGGCAAAGGAAATGGAAAACACCACAGCCTACCGCATTGCGGGCGTGGGCTGGACTGTCCTGCCCAAAATCACGGAGCTTGCCAGCGTGAGCGCATTGGGCAAAG
>CADCQA010000250.1 GCA_902803415.1 uncultured Spirochaetaceae bacterium
ACGCCGGAATCTACGCTTATCATGCTGGTGAGTGCCTTTGCGTCCCGCGAACACATCCTGCATGCATACGGTGCCGCCGTGCAGGAAAAATACCGCTTCTTCTCTTATGGAGATGCCATGCTCATCAAATAGGGCTTGGCCGGAAGCCGTGCTGCCGGGGCGGGGCATGCCATTCCGGCTGGCTCAGGTAAGCTGGCCCAGCGAATACTGGAGCAGGCTCAAAAACTGCATTTTCAGCACCGGCTCCGGATTTTCCTTGTCAAACTGCTGCTTGTACATGCGTTCTGCTTCCTGCACAAGGGATGCGATGAATTCATTCTTGAGCGGGAGCCGGGAACCAATGATTTTGTTTTCCAGCTCGTGCGAACGGAATGCAACGGAGCCCGCAAATGCGATTTTTATGTTTGCAATAATGTTTTTCTGGGTGTCCACCAGGAATGCAAAACTTGCGCTGAACGGGCTTATTCTGTTCAGCGGGCCGATGCGGCGGAAAATTGCCACTTCCCAGTCATCGACGGGTACGCGTACCTGCGTAAGGACAAAATCTTCCGGCACACCGTTGAACTTGCTGAAGGGAATGTACTTGGTTTCCGCCTGATTGCGCAGTTCCAGCCGTGCATCCAGCGCGAGCAGCGGCGCATAAAGCGTAAGCTTCTGCCCGGCAGCGCAGATGTTCCCGCCCAGCGTTGCAAGGTTGCGGATAGGCCTCGTTCCTATGCTTGCAAGCGCATCATAGAGTATGGACGGCATGTTGGTCCTGCCCATTTCCAGCATCTGTGAAATAGTTACCGCTGCGCCGAAATCTATGTAGCGCTCGTGCTTTTCAATGGTTTTCAGCTCCGCGATGGAACGCAGCGACACTGCCTTTTCGTTGTAGGAGTCAACCCTTGTTCCGCCGCCCAGCACCTGCAGCGCGCTCACCGTCTTGAGGTGGTAGAAAATGTCCGAAAGGGTCTTTGCAATCAGCACCGTGTGGTTATTTCTTTCCATTTTCCAGTTTTCCTTCGCGGGCATGCTTTGCCGCAACTGCATACAGAATTCCGTTGACCAGCGTGTCCCGGTCCGTACAGCAGCAGTCAAGGTGCTTTATTGCCTCAAAAATCTGCTGCGGCTCAACGCGCCGGTATTTCCTGAGCAGGTCATAGGCTGTAAAAATTTTTCCGGCATCGCAGTAGCCGCACAGGTGAATGCCTGCCTCATTGAATCCAGACATGATGTCCTTGTAGATGGGGTAATTCACAAAGTATTCCAGCGTGACAATCCGGCATTCCCGCACCATGCTGGCAGAGATTTTGCAGCTTGGAATAGGATCGTCGTCAAGCAGCACCATGCAGTTTCCGCAGTGCCCTTTTTCGCAGCCGCACTTTACCTTGTACAGCTTTTCCCGCCGCAGCACGGTCAGCAGGGATTCTGAGGGATCTGCATCAAGCACCGTCTTTTTGTTGTTAAGCGTTACCGGAATTATCATCTTGCTGCGCCTCCTCCGCTGCCGTAAAATCATTTGAGACCGGCACATCTTGTGCCGCTGTTACATCATGTGCTGCCGCCGTGTCGCTTGCAGCCTGTTCTGGCTGGACTTCCTTTGTTACCGGCAAGTCTTTTGCCGCCTCATCCTTTGGCGCCTTTTGCTTCTTTGCCTGCTGCAGCTCTTCGCTTTCCTTTGCCTGCAGCAGCTTGTACAGGCTGTTGCTCTGCAGCGGCAGCGTGCTCACCGCGCATCCGAGTGCCTGCGACAGTGCCTCTGTGTACGCTGCCGGAAGCACCTGGTAGACCAGCTCGCCGATTTGCGTGGGGTTCTCCTCGGACTGCATGAATGCTATCTTTATGGAGCTGCATTCAATCGTGTCCTCCTCCACCAGGGAGGTCAGCACACGCTGGACGGCAAGCTTTATGTTGCTTTCCGCCGCCGTTGAATTAAGGATTTTTCCGCCGTTGATGATGATGTTGATTTCCCTGACTTTTTCGCGGAATGTGCAGGGGTCAAGTTCCACTTCTATGGTTGCCGCCGCAAAGGAACAGCTGTGGAACGGGGTGCCTTCAAAGTTTGCGGAATCCCAGGCTCGTTTTTGGGTTGAAGACAGCTTTTTTTTCACCGTGTACGGCAGTTTTGTGTCCGGCTTGCGCTTCTTAAGGCTTTCGCAGCATTTTTTCAGCAGCAGTGTCATAATGCTGATGTTCGAATAGACGCCTTCCGGCAGCAGCGGTTCGTTGTCCGCGTCAAAGTTTGAGTCAATCGATACTGAAGACTGGGTGATTCCCAGAATGGTAGACGCCAGCTTGCTCCATATTTCCTGGATGGAACGGGAGATCGGCGGGCTTTGTATGACGATGGTGCCGTCTGCCTGCATGGTTACGGCGAGTGACTGGTCGCTGCTGAATACTTCCGAACCGTAATAGCAGGACCCTTCGTAGCCGCATGCAAAGCCGATGCCGCGCAGTGGCGTCAGGTACGAGATTATCTGCGTCTCGCGGCCTTTCTGCTGCGTGCGCATGATATTGTCAAGGTGATAGGATGCGTATTTTCGGTTGAAGTCGCTCCGGGCAATGATTGCGTCCACCGTTTTCTTTGCCTGCGGCAGGATAACGAGCGGGGCATTCCGTGCCGTGATGTCCCCGGTCGTCAGGTTGAGCAGCCTGAGTTCCGCCGGGGTGAATCCGCTTTTGCTGCACAGGCTGTTTATCTGGTTTTCGATGGCAAAGAAGGCCGCAGAATCGATAAGCTGCTGGTCAATCGAAGAAGGCGGATTCCGGGAATAAAAGGCGCTCGACGTGATGCTGACGTTTTCTGCATCGTAGCAGCCGCATGCGGCAATCGCCAGCCGGTCGATTATCTCGCGGATAAATACGTTGGAGCTTCCGGCATTTACTTCTATGTTTGCCTGCAGCGCAAGCAGCTTTCCTTCGCGCGACAGTGCCGTCTTGTGCGATATGGTGATGGGCTGCATGCAGTCCATATATGTTTCCTGCTCGTAGCGGGTGTACACCAGCTTGACCGGGTGGCCGGTGCGGTAGGAAGCAACTGCTGCCTGGCATGCTATGAATGCGTTGTACCAGATGCTGTTGGTGCCGCGGTCATAGGCGCGGGTTTTGTTCACAATGATGTTTGCGCCGTCGATGCCGGTTGCCTCCGAAAGCACTTTGCGCAGGTTGCTCAGCCACTGCGTGGGCGTGTACACGGTGAGCTGCTCTCCGTCGTAGGAACAGAGTGCGCCGTTCGGTTCCCGGTAGTAGGGCGTGTTCACGGCGTACGACCATGTTCCTTCCTGCACCGTTGCTGCCGATGCAAAAACTGCTTCCAGTCCCGGCACAATGCCGTTCTGGTCAGGCTGGAAGCATTCGCCGCGTTCTATTTTTCGTTCTGCAATTTTCGAAGAAAACAGGCTGCTGGCGCTCACTTTTTCTGTCTTGTCGCCGTCCGGGCCTGCCGCCGCGGCACTGTTCCTGTCGCTTTCTTCTTCTGCCGGGGCCGACGGTTCCAGGTAGGACTCAATGGTGTTTGCGTCGTAGTTTATCTGCAGTTCCTGCAGCAGCCTGTCCAGTTCTTTTTCGTCCGGACCCACCAGAATTCCCACCGGCTCCCCGCAGTAGGCAATGTTGCCTTCGCTGAACACGGGGACTTTCCCCAGGGCCGTCTGTATAAGGTTGCAGCCGGGTACATCGTGTGCGGTAAAAAGAAAGTAGCCGTCGGGAAGGTCGCCCTGCGAGATTGAGGTGATGATGCCCGCCGGTACAGGGCTGCGCACTGTCCGGGCATAGAGCATGCCTTCCATCGAGATGTCGCTGTAAAAATCATTCTGAAATGAAATCTGCCCGCGGGAACGCTTTTCTTTTTTCTTTGTTTCTGCCCTGCGGCGTTCCCCCGCCTTAGGCATGGTATTTTTCTCCTATCGCAGCCACGGAGCGGATTACAAAATCAACCATGTCGTCCGTCATATCGGGGAACAGGGGAATGGAAATCGTCTCGTTATAGTGCTGCTCCGCATTCGGGAAGTTCTGTGCATTGAAATCCGGATAGAGTCCCTGCCAGTAAGAAAAGTGGAAAATCGGAATGAAGTGCACGCTGATTCCCACGCCAAGGGTCTGCAGTTCCTTGGCAAACGTGTTCCGGTCGCAGCGCAGCTTGGAAAGATCCAGCCGGAGCAGGTAGAGGTGCCAGGCATTGCCTTCGCCGTCCGGCGGCAGCTTGATAAAATCCATTGTGCGGAAGACTGCACTGTAGCGCTGCACATGCTGCTTCCGCCTGCGGTCGAATTCGTCCGCCTTTGCCAGCTGCGAGCGTCCCAGTGCTGCAAGCATGTCGGGCAGGTTGTATTTGTAGCCCGGCGCGATGATATCGTATTCCCATGATGCCCGGGGCGACGTGTAGCGGTCCCACGTTGTTCTGTCCATGCCGTGCATGCGCATGGACTGCATGTGCTTTGCGAGCGCTTCGTCCTTTGTTGTTACCATGCCGCCTTCTCCGGTGGTGATGGTTTTCGTTACATAGAAAGAAAATACGCCTATGTCACCGATTGCGCCTGCATAGCCGAGGTGCGTGGGGCTGGGGAAGGAATGCGCGCAGTCCTCAATGACGCGCACGTTGTATTTCTTTGCAAGCGCCATGAGTGCGTCCATGTTGCAGACATTTCCGCCGATGTGCACCGGCACTATGGCTGCAACATTTTTTCCCTTGTCGCTGGAAAGAATTTTTTCCACGGCGGCAGGATCTATGGAATAGCTGTCTTTTTCAATGTCTGCAAAGTAAACGTCAGCCCCCAGCAGGCGGGCGCAGGCCGCGGTTGAAACAAATGTGTAGGGTGTCGTGATGACGGCCTTCCCGGCCTTTACGCCGCAGGCTTCCATGGCGAGTACCATGCCGCTCGTGTTGCTGTTCACTGCGAGCGCATACGGCACCTGCACTTTTGCTGCAAATTCCTGCTCAAAGGCAAGCGCCTCTTTGCCGGTCGTAAGCCAGCCGCTGTGCAGCACGCGGAGCACTGCTTCTTCGTCATCTTTTCCGATGGATGCCCTGAAAAAAGGCACCTTCAATGAATCGCAATCTGCCATTATAATACCACCTTTACAGAAGTCGCCATGTCAATCCTGTTTCCGTCCGCCTCTTCTTCCTTGTAGAATGCATCGAGCGTGGGGACTGCTTCCCGCAGCTTTGCCACGAGCACATCCTTGTTGCGGTACAGGTCCGGCTTTGCCGCGTCGTAACTGCAGATGGGACTCAGCTCATCCAGCAGCGCGTCAAGCCGGAAGGTGCGCGGCGGAATGTTTGTGAGCCGCAGGATTTTCTGGTACTGCGTGGGCACGGGATTTTCTTCCGTAAGCCAGAGCGGCTCTTCAAGCCGTTCCCCGCGGCGTGCCCCGATGAATTTGATGTCGATGTCCTTGTACGGCTCAAAGCCGCTGAATCGGATAATCTGCTCGGCAAGTTCCAGTATTTTGACCGGTTCCCCCATGTCCAGCAGGTAGGATGCGCCGTTTTCTCCCACGCCGCCGGTTTTCAGGACGAGCGAACAGGCTTCCGGTATGGTCATAAAGTAGCGCTCCATGTTCCGGTCGGTAACGGTTACCGGCCCGCCGTTCTGGATCTGCTCCATGAATATCGGCAGGATGGAACCGCGGGAACCGAGCACGTTGCCGAAGCGGACGAACATAAAGGACTGCCTGCCGTTTGTCCGCTCTGCAGCCTCCAGCACCAGTTTTTCGCAGAGCATCTTACTGACTCCGTACACGCTCACCGGGTTGACGGCCTTGTCCGTGGAGATAAGCACAAAGCGTTCCGTGCCGGATTCCAGTGCGGCATCAAGCAGGTTTTTGGTACCAAAGACATTGTTTTCTATTGCGGCTACCTGGTTTTCTTCCATCATGGGGACATGCTTGTATGCGGCGCAGTGGAAAATCACGTCGGCATGGGTACGCGCTATAATGCGGCGCACGTATTCCCTGTCCTTCATGTCGCCGATGATCGGCACCACCGACGCTTTTTCGCCGACGCCCTCGTTCTGAAGGATGTGCAGTTCCCGGTAAATCTTGACAATGGAATTTTCCCCGTGCCCAAAGAGGTAAAGCCGCTCGCAGCCGCCGGAAAGCAGTTGGCGTGCCAGTTCGCTGCCGATGGAACCGCCTGCGCCGGTGATGAGCACCCGCTTTCCCCGCAGGTACGAAAGGCTTTCGTGCAGGGGAATGATGATGGGGGTGCGCCCCAGTATGTCGAGCGGGTTGATTTCCCGCGCCTGTACAAGGTGGGCCTTTCCGTCAACCACCTGGCTGATGGAAGGCAGTATCTTTATATGGAAGAAACCATTTTCCCTGAGTGCCTTGTAGATTTCGCGGATACGTTCCACGCTTGCGCTCGGAATGGCAATGATTGCCTGGTCTATTGCCGTTACGCGGAGCAGGGGAGCCACTTCTTCCACTGGTCCCAGCACGGGGATGCCTTCTATGCGTTTGCCGATGAGTTCCTTGTCGTCGTCAATGAACGCTGCCACGCTGCCGAAAATCTTCTTCCGGCTGATGTCATCGGCAATCATCTGCCCGGCAAAACCTGCCCCGATTATATAGAGTCTGGTCTCAATTTTATCCATAATCCCCTCATTTTCTTGAGGCAGCAGGAGCTTTCCCGCTACTGTATCTATAATAGCACACCTTGCTGATTTAAACAAGGGAAAGGCTGTGCCGTTCAATTCCCCGCTCCTGTGCCCATTTTTTATGCTGGCTTCCCCTGCATAAATAATCCTAAACTGTAGCGCGGATTTTCCGATTATGTAGGTAGAAGAGTTTTTTCTTCTGAGGGGATAAAGATGGGCAAAGTTTGCAAAAATAAACTGATAGTACTCTGCGCTTGCATGTTGGTTTTTGCATTACATTCGGCGGCTGCTGCGGCGATTTCTTTTCAGATAATCCAGCACGATCCGGCTCAAGACGAAATACGGTCTTCTTCCTATGTGATTGAAGGCGTTTTTTTTGATTACTTTTTCGACAAGGGCTTTATCGTGACGAATTCGCCGACAGCAGTTTCTTCTAGTACTGCTGAAGATAAAGTCGTCTATTATGGGGCGCTGGAAGATGCCCGGAACGGCGGCTGCGATTATTTTGTGGCACTTGTCACGGAATATGACGCAAAACTTTCCAAGAATCCCCAGGCTGTACTGCTGAGCAATATATCTGATTTCAGCTGGGAAATCTTTGATGTTCATTCTGGCAACAAGATTGCTTCCGGATCAAAGAGTCCCGGTTCCGTCGATACGCGGAAAGACAACAGCGACGGTGTTTCGAACTTTGCCAGGCTGATTGCCCGGCTTATTGAGCAGTCGCTGTCAGGCAGATAAAGGTGCGGGAGAAGGTGTGATGAAAAGACTTTGTGCATTGTTTTTGCTTCTGGGCATAGGCGTTTCTCTTTTTGCTTCTGAACTCTCCGATGGCTCCTCCTATGGAGCCGTTGCCATTGCTGCGTCTGGTGACCTGCCTTCCGGCTATTTCTCCAAGGCCCAGCACTACCTGCCCGGCGACAATATTGCGGTGACGAATCCGAGTTCCGGTGTAACCATTAATGTCCTGAACCTCGGCACCCTTGAAGAAGGTGATGCCGTGCTGCTTCTGACGCCGGAGGCTGCTGCCAAGCTGGGGGTTACGGCTTCGTCCTCCCTTCGCGTAAAGGTAAGCCGCCGCCCCGACAATTTTGATGACATTGCCTCCGGCATAGCGATTCTTTCCTATGGCGGAGATTTGATTGCTGAGGCTCCGGCGCAGTCTTCCCGGCCTGCTCCTGCAACGCAGGTGCAGCCTGCACCAGCAGCAGAAGTACAGCCTGCTCCGGCGGATGACTATGCCGATGACGGTGAAGATGAATTTGCCGATCTGTGGAACAGCGAAATTCCGGCGGAAGAGGATGCAAAATCTGCTTCTTCTGGGGAAAGTGGTGATGATCGTGTTGAAATCGGCGGCGTGGAGCTTCCTGATTTCGGTTCTGCAAAGGTGCAGCCCTTCCCCGGCATGGAAGATGTCGGCAGGGAGCCCTCTTCCGGACTTGCTCAGGAAGAACGTGCTGAACCCCTTACCACGCCGGAGGAAGAGATTCCGGAAGAACCCTATGTTGTGGAAGAATCTCCGCTGGAGCACATCGCCGGGGAACCTGCGGTGCCTGCTGACCGCCCCCGTCCTGCGGTAGAAGAGGAACTGTATCCGGATGTGGTGCCTCCTGATGTGGAAGAAACGGTTTTGGCGCCGCCGGTAGTGCAAGAAGAATTGCTGGCTGATGCTTCGCTCCCCGTGGTAGAGGAGCTGCCGCCCCGCCAGGAGCGCGAAGCCGAGCTTGATGAGAATATTATCGACGGAACGGCAGTTCCTCCGGCAACATCGGGCAGCGCCGTTACGCGCGAACCGGAAGTGCAGGTTGTTGCCGGTGCCGATGACGACACAGAATATGACGAAGTGACGGAAACGGTAGAGACGGTTGAAAAGGAAACTGCTATTGTCCTTGTGCCGACCAAACCGGTTGTGCCGCCGCCGTCTGCCGGGGATGCAGGGAAGAAACCTGCACCGGCAAAGAAAGAACCTGCTCCGGCCGAGGCTAGTCCCCAGAAGACTGTGCCGCCTGCTCCGTCTGCAGGCAGTTCCAAGGTGCGGGTGTTGAAGTCTGAAAGCGCTCTGAAGAAAAATGCCTACTACGTGCAGGTTGCAACGGTATCCAAGCTGCAGAATGGCGAAAAGATTGCCGCTGACCATGCAAAGTACCCGATTGTGCTGGTGGAGCTTGCAGGCGGCAAGGGCTACAAAGTGCTGGTTGGCCCCCTTACCGCTGACGAATATGGGGCTATCCTTGAAAAGTTCAAGGCCTTTGGCTTCAAGGATGCCTTCATAAAGCGGATAAAGTAAGCCCGCTTGCTGCTGCCTGAACATCTTTCCCTCCGCTGCTTCGGGGGAGGGGAGACGGAAACAAGAATATTCTGCTGGTGAAAAATAAAAACCGCCCTGAAGAACCGGTTCTTCAGGGCGGTTTTTTTATACGCAGGAAAAAGATTGATGGAGATGGCGGGAATTGAACCCGCGTCCAAATAAGCTAACCAGGCACCTCTACAGGTTTATTGAAGCGAGGTGGTTGTCGGGAAACGGTAGCGGCTTCAAAGGCGTCGTCTCCGTATTCCGGATAAAGTCCCCTGCAGATTCCGGACAAAATGCAAGGCAAGTCCCTGTTTGTAACAGAACATCATGCCGCTAGGAACAGTGCAACATGAGTTCCGGTTCCGCTGCAATTAAGCAGCGAGAGCAAACTGCTCGTTTTCTTCGAAAGAATCGTCTTCAGTTATTTTTTCCGTCTGATCAGAGGTCAAACGCAACCTCACCTGCAGCACAAGATTACTCTTATCTGTCGAAACCGGTACACCCCCAATATGTGTATACACAATCACCAGAGCTACGGTATGTACTCTGGGATGCACGCAATTACACTTACAATGTACCTGTATTTTATAGATTTGTCAAGGAAATTTCAAAAAACTTGCCGTCCGGCCGTCTTTACTCCAGGCAAAAAGCGAACAACGTGTTCGCTCGCGAACGGACAAGTCTGAAACTTACGCTGTTATTCGTCTACGGTAACGCCGTGGCGTTTCTGCTGGAAGCGCTTGAGCATTGCAACACCGTTGCGCTTGTCGTTATAGATGAACCCGCCGTCCCAATATTCAAGTGCTGCGAACAGCGCGTTTCCGCCGTCCTGCTCATCAGAACGCTTGGTGCGGAAAGAAACGTAATTGGACAGTTCCTCAAAATTGGATTCATGCAGACATTCCAGCCTCTTCCTGTTAAACTCGTTCCACTTCTCAAGATCCTTGAAGCCTTCACCTTCGTCTTCCACGATAAGATGGGCGTGAGCAGCACTGAACGAGTACCAGACGTGCACTTTCTTGTTGATGTCGCAGTTATTACCGTGCTTCACCGCATTTTTGATGACTTCGCTTATCTGCTGCTCAAGAAGGTTGATTTCCTTTATTTCGAGCGGTGCAGACTGCACAATCAGCAGGGTAAAGTAGCGGATTTGGCGGAAATCTGACGGAAATGCCTTGTACAGCATGTTTGACTTGTCAAACAGCGGGTCGCTTCCATCAGAACGCAGCTCTTTTATTTCTACCATACTGTCATACTCCTTTTTAAATAATTTATTCCTTAATCATCAGAAGTGCTTCTTCAACACTGTTTGCAATCGGGAAATATCCCATGAGTTTCGTGAGCTCGATAACCTTCTTCACGGAACCATGTATGTTGGAAATATAGAGTTTCAGGTTCATCTTCTTGATAGTGGAGCAGATATAGATGAGTGCTCCGATTCCAGAAGAGTCAATATAGTCAACCTGCTCAAGGTTGATGATAAATGCCTTTACGTTTTTCTCCAGCATCTTCATCACAAGTTCCTTGAGCTTGTAAGAGTTGTACAAGTCCATTTCCCCGTTGACATCGATAATGTAGACTTCCCCATTTTTGCGTATTTTCAGTTCCATAAGTATTGCTCCTTATCTTCCTTATTACTGAATTTTTACCAAAAGCAGCGTTTCATCATCGTGTTGGACGGCTGAACCGCTGAACTTCTTTATGTCGTTTTTGACAGCCTTTGCAATATCTTTGCCGCTTGCTTCATGGTTATCAGAAATAACTTTCAGCAAAGATTCTTTTGTATACTGCTGGCCTTCGCCGTTCAGGTTTTCGACAAGACCATCGGTATATGTGATTATTATATCACCAGATTTGACTTTTTGCACATAATCTTTATATTCTGTTGTTTTTTCAACGCC
>CADCQA010000251.1 GCA_902803415.1 uncultured Spirochaetaceae bacterium
AAAAGCCATCCGCGAATCTGTCCAGACGGAAGCCATGGCAAGTGACATCTACTACATGGCAATTTGTGGTGAGAACGCAAATCAGGGAGCTGTACGGCTCTGCCTGCTCGATTCAGACCGCATGGAAATCCAGAAGGAAAGCAATGAAATCGTTGCAGAGGATTCCGTCCTCATCAATGACGGTACCAGCTACTACTGTGTTATTCAGGATAACAACAAATGGGTGCTGGGTAAGTATGACAAATCAGTCAATCTTCTGCTCAAGAGCCCTGTTGCGGTCCAGCCGAACACACCCATCACGATTTCTTCACGTGCAATCGTCGTAACAGACAGCACTGGTGTCGTTGTGCTCCTGAACCCGAAGGATCTGAGCAAAAAATAAGACCCATTGTACCTGAAGACGGCAGCCGGCAGCAGAAGTGCTCCCCTGCCGGCGTTTCCGGTACAATTCACACTAAAAAGAAGCCCCCATGCGCATGCACGGGGGTTTTCTCTATATTTGGAAGCAAGTGCTCAGCCCTGCTCCCTGCTCTTGTTTTCGAATTTCGTGTAGCTTGAAATAAACAGCAGCTCCACATCGCCGATAGGACCGTTACGCTGCTTGGCAACAATAAGTTTTCGGTCCTGCACAGGATTGTATTCTTCGCCCTCAGTCTGCTTTTTCTTCTCTCCATGAATGAAGATAACCATATCGGCATCCTGTTCGATGGAACCGGAACCGCGGAGTTCTGCAAGGTTCGGCTCGTTTCCTTCTGCGGTGCGGGCAACCTGGCAGAGCACAACAATGGGAATCTCCAGCTCACGGGCAAGGCTCTTCAGGGATTTTGATATGGCAGACTGCTGTTCATAGACCGGTGCATCCTCGTTTTCACTCGTGATGAGACCAATATAGTCAATAAAAATAATCTGAACTTTCTGATTCACACGCATGCGGCGCGCCATTGCACGCAGATCCAGCAGTTTCATGTTCGGGGTGTCGACCATATACAGCGGGGCATTGTAGCAGGCACCCGCCGCATCCTGCAGTTTGGTGAAATCTTCAGTCTTGAGCATACCGCTGCGGAGCTTGGTACCGGGAATCCGCGCCACCTGAGACAAAAGACGCTGGCCAATCTGCTCAGCGGACATTTCCAGGCTGAAAAAACCACAGGGAATTTTCTTGTCAATCGCAATATGCTGCATCATCGACAGGGCTAATGCTGTTTTTCCCATGGAAGGACGGGCGCCGACAATTATCATTTCGGAATTCTGGAAACCACTCGTCATGCTGTCCAGCTGCATGAATCCGGATGGAATGCCGGAATAGGAATCCTTGTTTTTGTAGCGGGTATCGATGAGCTGTATGGTCTTTGGCACCACATCTTTCATCGAATAGACCTGCGTAGACTGATTAAGGTCGGTCAAGCGGAAAATCTTCTGCTCGGCTTCCTCAAGGATACCCCGGCTTTCCTTCGTCTCGTCAAAACTGTCAGCCTTTATTTCCGAAGAAATCTTGATGAGGTTGCGGCGCGTGGACTGATCCTGCACAATACGCGCATAATAATCAACGTTTGCACTGGTAGGAACCGTATCCGTCAGGGACGAAATATAGGCAGCCCCACCAGCCTCCTGCAGCTTGCCGGTTTTCGTCAGGGTATCAATGAGCGTCAGCAAATCGCCCTTTACCCCGCTGGAAAAAAGACTCATCAGGGCTTCATAGATAGTCTGGTTACGCTGATCATAAAAATTGTCTGCCCGCAGGTAGGTCACAATGTCGCTCACGGCACCCCAGTCGAGCAGCATGGCACCCAGCGTTGCCTGCTCGGCTTCCTGATTATGCGGCGGTATCTTATCTTTCAGTTCCATTCCAACCTCCAGGCATGTTCCAGACATTCCGTCTCATTTAAAATAGAAAGGCCCGCAGTACAAGCTGCGGGTCTTTCCGCTGCCGTGGTCTAGAAGCAAGAAGCTCCAGCCACAGAAGAATTACTCTGCATCAGCAGGAGCTTCTTCCTCAGCAGGCTTTTTCTCATCCTCAGCAGCTTTTGCCTTGGAATCTTTCTTTCCTTTTGCTGTATCAGCAGCCTCAACCTTCTCTTCCTGCGGCTTCACAGTAAGCTTCACTTCCGCAATGGCAGCCTCATACAGATGCACCTTGAATGTGTAGCTTCCGCAGTTCTTGATGGTCAGGCCGGGAATCTCAATGCGCTTGCGCTCAATCTCATAACCATTCTTGTTGAAATAATCAACAAGGCTCTGGTTAGTAACGGCACCATACAGTTTTCCGTTTGCACCAGCCGGAACAACAAGCTCAACAGTCAGACCTTCCAGCTTCTCCTTGAGGGTCTTGCTGTCAGCACGCTTCTGCTCCTTGCGGGCTTCAATCTCAGCCTTCTTGCCTTCAAAATAAGCAACGGTCTCTTCGTTGTACGGAAGGGCATATCCATGCGGGAAAAGATAGTTCCTAGCATATCCGTTAGCAACATTCTTCACATCACCCATTTCACCGAGGTGCTTCACATCATCATTAAGAATAACTTTCATACCAAGCTCCTATTCTATAGTATGCCGGCTGCGTCACCAGGAGTCGGATCGCAGTTCCGGCAGTTCATGTATCAGCAGTGCGCCTTAGTCCGCTACATACGGAAGCAGGCAGATTGCACGTGCACGCTTAATGGCATTTGCCAGCTCCTTCTGGTGGCGTGAGCAGGTGCCAGTGATGCGGCGCGGCAGAATCTTACCACGCTCAGTCGTAAAGCGGCGGAGACCGTCTGCATCCTTATAATCAATCTTTGCCTTGTTGGCACAGAAACGGCACACTTTCTTGTGGAAGAAAGCCTTACCCTTTCCATTGCGGCCACGGCCTTCATCTTCGCGACCAGAATCTTCCGTTGTTGTCTGATCTGCGGCGTTTATATCAGCCTTCTGCTCTTCTACAGCTTCATTCTTGTTTACGTCTGCCATATTATTAGCTCCTTACTATCGGTGTAATTCCTTGTCAGAAAGGAATATCTTCAGGGAAATCCTGACTGCCGCCGCCAAAAGAGTCTCCTTCTGCCGGGGCTGCTTCCTGCCGGGGTGCGGATGCCGCATAACCGGGGCGCTGCTGATAGCCGCCCGGAGCGCCAGAACCAGCATAATCCGCTCCGCCACCGTCTGAACGGCCGCCGAGCAGTTCAACTGTATTCGCAACAACGCGAACCTTGCTGAATTTCTGTCCGTCTTTTTCCCAGCGTTCCTGTCTTAAAGATCCCTGTACTGCAATCTGTTTTCCCTTGGTGAGATATGGTTTTACTGACTCTGCGGATTTCCCGAAATATGAAATATCGAAATAATTCACTTCGTTGATCCACTGGTCATTTTCTTTCCGGCCGCGGTTCACAGCAATGGACATTGCTGCAACAGCCATACCGCTCGGCAGATAACTCAGTTCTGCGTCACGAGTGAGACGTCCGACCAATGCCACGCTGTTCAGATCACTTGCCATCTCTACCTCCGGGAAACAACTTACGCTTCTTTTTCAGTCTTCAATACGAAAAGATACTTCAGAAGGTTCGTGTTCAGCTTGAACTGACGGTCAAACTCAGAAATCTTGGCAGGATTAGCCTTGATGTGGAACAGAACGAACCGTCCGCGGCGCTGCTTCCTGATTTCGTAAGTAAGGTCGCGGTCACCGAAGGGTTCCTCTTTTTCAATCTCTGCACCGAACTGTGCAAGATCAGCACGAAGCTGGTCAGAACCAGCCTTGAATTTTTCATCCTCAAGAGGATAAATTGTCATAAGTTCATACTTTCTCATCGTATATGCTCCTTATGGTCTCAATATGGGAGATACATACGTATCTCCAAGGGGTAAGATAGTATAGCAGGACGGCTGAAATTGGTCAACACCCCGGAATACTGCAGCACCAACGGCTGCAAGGGATTTTCCGGCACGCCTACAGAATTACAATAATGATGCCAGCAACAATGCATGCTGCTCCC
>CADCQA010000252.1 GCA_902803415.1 uncultured Spirochaetaceae bacterium
CGGCGGGAGCATTCCCGGCGGGAGCACTCCCGGCGGGGAAGTCCCCGGCAATAATGTGCTTAGTGAAGGCGACACCGCGGCCGATTCGCAGGATTAGCCGGAAGCCGTGCACATGCCTAGAAACTGCGGCGTTTTTCGGGTATGCTGTCTGTGCGAAGGAAGAGGAATCAGATGGAAGAACGCACATACGACGACACAATGTTCAGGGATACCTTTGAACACGAATATACCTGGCTGAACGGATTCAGGCGGAACGTACGGCGTTTTGCCCGCCGCACCGCAGTCATTGACCCGGAAACAGGGCGCTCGTGGACATACCGCGAACTGGACGAGGAAGCGAACCGGCTTGCCCATGCGCTGCAGGCCGACGGCACCGGCAAAAACGACGTAGTGATGACCGTGCTGCGCAACTGCCCGGAATTCTGCTTTTCGTACATCGCGCCCCGCAAAATCGGCGCAATCCTCATGCCTGCGAATTTCAACCTTGCCTGCAGGGAGCTGGCACTGCTCATGGAGCACAACCGTCCCAAAGTGCTCATCTATTCTGCCAGCGTTGCACCCCTGGTAGTACAGGCCGCCGGACTCAGCAGCTGGAAGCCGGTGCGGCTGGTGCTTGCCGACAACCGTGAAGGCTGCGCCGTCCCCGCCGGACACGAAAGCTATGAGTCCTACACCGGCAGCAGGAGCACGGACGAACCGCGCGCAGCGTTCCGGCCGCACATCTACGACGAAGTGCTGCGCCTGTGCACCAGCGGCACCACGGCCCTGCCCAAATCAGTGCCGATCAACGACATCAACGAAGTACTCTCCGCACATGACGTCATCATGCAGTACCCGCTCAGCGCGCGCGACGTAACGCTGAACATGACGCCCTGGTTCCACCGGGGAGGCTGCCACTGCGGCGGCCCCTGCCCTGCCTTCTACGCAGGCTGCACGCTCGTAGTCATGCGGAATTTCCAGCCGAAAACGGTACTCCGCTGGGTTTCCGCGTACACTATCACATTCATCATGGGAGCGCCCGCAAACCTGGAGATGCTTGCGCACGCGCAGGAACTCCTGCACTGTGATTTGGGCAGCCTGAAAGGAATCGTGACGATGGGCGCGCCGCTTACGCATGAAAGCTGCCTCCGGTACATGAACGTGCTCAGCCCCAACATCTTCAACGGCTACGGCACCACGGAAACGTTCTGGAATTCATTCCTGCGCCCCTACGACCTGCCGCACGGAGCCGGCTCGGTGGGCAGCAGCTGCATTGACGACGAGGTGCGCGTGGTACGGATTGCAGACGGCATGCCCGGCAGCCCGGACGACACCGTGCCCTGCGACGGAAAGACGCTGGGCGAAATCATCATACGCAGCCCGGAAAAGACGACCTACACATATTACCATGACGATGAGACGGCAGCAAAAAAATTCACCGGCGGCTGGATGTACACAGGAGACACCGGCACCTGGGATGAAGACCAGGTGGTAACCGTCTGCGGCAGAAAGGACGACATGATGGTGGTCTCCGGGGAAAACATCTTTCCTGCGCAGGTAGAAGAAGCCATCTGCGAAAGCCCGCTGGTGAAGGACTGCATCGTAACATCCGTGCCGGACAGGGTGCGCGGGCAGGCGGTGGTGGCATACGTGGTACCGGAAGGCGGCACCATCACGGTGGAATACCTGAAAGACTTCTGTGCGGCAAGCCCCCTGCTTTCCACCTACAAGCGGCCCCGCTACTTTGCGCTCATAGACACGATACCGTGCACCGCCACCGGAAAGAAAATCCACAGCGCCATCCGAACCAAGGCCGCGGAAGACCTTGCGGCGGGACGTCTCCGGCGCCTGTAAGCTGCACCAGCGGGTACAAGGGGCAGCGGATTGCCGCCGTGTTCTGCCGGGAACACAGGTACTGACTCACGATTCCCCCTGCGCAAACGGGCGGCACCCGCGGGCATTTGACCTTGTGCGCATTTTCTGCTACCATTAAGGAACTCAGGGGCAGCACAAGCCTGGCGCGGGCTGCTGCAGCCTCATTACCTGTTGTTGAAGGGGATTTCTCGGATGCTCTACTATCTGGGTGGATTACTGAAAAACTGCTGGGGGCCGGCGCGGCTGCTCCAAGCCTATACCGTCCTAATTGTGCTTGCCCTGTACACGGGATTTTTCCTGACGCGGACATTCCTGCCAAAATTTTATGCAATGCTTCCCTCCGACCGCGGGCGCGAATTTTCACTGACCAAAGAAGCTGCAAAAGGCAAACCCACCGGCGCGGGCGTTGTGTTCATCACCCTCTTCGTCGTGCTGAGCGTGCTTTTTGTGCCGCTTGACCGGCTGCAGGTAGGCACGCTCGTGCTGACCTGGGCAATGATGCTTACCGGCTTCCTTGATGACCGCAGCACCGGCGGCTGGGGCGAATACCGCAAGGGACTGCTGGACCTTATCATCTCCGTGGCAATGGCGCTGCTGCTTGCAGACAGTCTTGCAAAAGCAGCCCCGGACGGCCAGCTGCAGTTCTGGCTTCCCTTTGTTACGCACCCGCTCAGCGTGCCCACGTGGCTGTACATCATCATCACCACCATCATGCTCTGGATGTCCGTAAACACCACAAACTGCACGGACGGCGTGGACGGGCTCAGCTCATCGCTTGTGCTCATTGCGCTCATCACAATGGCGGTCATCTTCTACATTATTTTCGGGCACGTGGACGTATCAAACTACCTGCTGGTGCCACACCTGTGGGACGGCGCCTCGTGGGCAGTCATGACATTTTGCCTTGCGGGCGTGCTGATGGGCTACCTCTGGCACAACGCCTACCCCAGCTCCGTGCTGATGGGCGATGCCGGTTCCCGCGCACTCGGCTTCTACACGGGCGTCTGCGTGATGATGACCGGCAATCCCTTCATGTTCCTTGCTACCTCATCCATCATCTTTGTGAACGGCGGCATGGGTCTGCTGAAGGTTGCGCTCAAGCGCTTCTGCCACATCACCATTTTCGGGAACATCCGCTTTCCCCTCCACGACCACTTCAGGAAGAACCACGGCTGGTCACCCACACAGGTGCTGGTTAAGTTCATGATTATCCAGCTGTTGATAACCGTTGTCCTGCTGGGCATCTTCTTCAAAATCCGCTGAAAGCATGGAACGTGTCCGGGTTGCAGTCACGGGAATGGGCATAGTCTCGCCCGTGGGGAATACAGTACAAGACGCATGGGATTCCATCAGGAACGGCAGAAGCGGCATAGACCGCATAACGCTCTTTGACCCCGCAAACAGTCCCGTACAGATTGCCGGCGAAGTAAAAAATTTTGACATTTCGGCATACGGAGTACCGCACCGCACCAGCCGCAAGCTTGCCCGCTTTTCGCGCTTTCTGCTGGCGGCCGGCATACAGGCGGTGGAAGATGCAGGCTTTCCCGGCGGCGTACTTCCAGCAGAACGGACCGGCGTCATTGCCGGAAACTGCCTTGGCGGCGAAGATGCAATTGATGCGGCCTACAGAAGGTTTCTTGCCCCGGCAGACGGCGCACGGCTCATCCCGGCGCTCACCACGCCGCTTACCATATCAAACGAAGCTGCGGCAAACCTTGCCATGTACTTCGGGCTGCACGGCCCGGCGCTCACCGTATCCACCGCCTGCGCCTCCGGAACCGATGCCATCGGCATGGCTGCGGACAGCATCCGCGCGGGCAGAACAGATGTCTGCCTTTCCGGCGGCACCGAATCGGGCATACTGGCCTACGCAATCGAATGCTACAGCGCACTGCAGGCGCTTTCCTACCATTATAATGAAACGCCCCAGCGGGCGAGCCGCCCCTTTGACCGCGACCGTGACGGCTTTGTACTGAGCGAAGGCGCAGCGGTACTGGTACTGGAACGCTGGGAGCACGCCCAACAGCGCGGCGCGCGGATCTACGCAGAGATTGCGGGCTACGGCGCCACCTGCGATGCCTGGCATATCACGGCACCCCGCCCGGACGGAAGCGGTGCAGCGGCAGCAGTGCGCGCGGCAATCGCGGACGCAGGGCTGGAAGCAAAGGATATCGGCTATTACAATGCACACGGAACGTCCACCGCAGTGAACGACAACGCAGAAAGCATCATGCTCGGCAGTGTCTTTGCAGGCTGCGAAAAAAGCCTGCACGTATCGTCAACAAAGAGCATGACCGGGCACATGATTGGCGCTGCAGGCGCGGCAGAAGCAATTTTCTGCATACAGGCGCTGCAGGACGGCTTTATTCCGCCCACCATAAACCTTGAGCACCTGAGCGTGGAAGGCAGCAGCGCCTTTGACTATACCCCGCTCACCGGCAAAGCAGTACCCCTGCAGGCTGCGGCATCTGCCTCGCTGGGCTTCGGCGGGCACAACAGCTGCATCGTCCTGAAAAAACCGCAGGACAACTAGGCGCAAATCCCGCACCCGGCTACTTTTTTTTCCGGTAAATCTCCATGTAGCGTATCAGGTAATCGTAGAAAACCTGCACGTGGATATTGTCGTTGTTGGCATTGCGCTTTTCGATGATAATGTCGCGCGAACATTCAGGCTTTTCAATCTCTTTCAGCAGGATGCTGCCCGTGTGATGGTTTCCCCAGGAAAATTCCGGCCAGAAGCCCACGCCCATGTTGTCGCAGATCATGTTGCGCACCACGGAAGGATCGTCGCTTTCAACCACCGTGTGCGGATAGATTCCCGCCTCCGCGCAGAAGCCGTCGCAGATGGTGCGGAAGTATTTTTTGTCCGTCAGCTGAATGAAGCCCAGATCCGCAACCTCATGCAGGGAAACCGAATCCTTTCCCCGGAAACGCGGAATATCCGGCACGGCAAGATAAATCGGCTCGGTACAGACATACAGGCTGTCCGTCTTTTTTTTCCGGGAACGGTAGTGGTGCACCGTGGACACCGAAATGTCGGCAAGCTCCATGTGCTCGTTCTGCACCACCTGCACGCGCAGGTCGGTATCGATGCACTGGAATTCGCGGACGGCCTCCATCACAAGGAACCAGGCGGCAAAAACATTCAGCCGGATGGTCGCCGTCTCCAGCGAACGAAGGCTTTTGATTCTGTCCGGCAGGGAATTCAGCGATTCGCAGAACGGAAGAATTTCATCATACAGGAATTTACCGTAGGGGCTCAGCCGGATTGAACGCCCGCTGGACACAAAGAGGGGAACCCCGATTTCGTTTTCCAGCCGGTGGATGGCATTCGTCACGGCGGGCTGGCTCACGTGCAGGCTTTCAGCACTCTTGCGCACATGCTGCTGTCTGGCAACTTCTAGAAAATATCGTAGCTGAAAGAGTTCCATTCATATAGTATAGGGGAAAAATGCGGCTTTTGAAACCCGGCATTGATAATATTTTGTTATCAATGTGATAGCCAGCGGGAAAGGCCGCCTTCATCCGCTCAAACAGTATAATTCTATATATATAAAAAAAATAGCCATCTGAAAGCAGAATCAGTTTCCCAAATTCTCCGCAGGGGAAGGAGGTACAAAAGGAAAGCGGTTGCCTAAAAACGGTGCAGACGGTTGCAAGAGCTTAATTCTTGTAGTAGAATTTAAACTCATATTCGGATTGAGTGAGAAAGCCTGTTACATTATGGTTTTCATCTTTACTAGAGGAACAGTACAATGGCAAAGAAAGAACTGGACAGATTTGACACATCCGCACGCCGCGACATACGGCTTTCAACCAAGCTCATCGGGCTGATAGGCGGTTTCATCCTGCTCGGCTGCTCCATCGTGGCAACTATATCGCTCACCGTGTTCGACAGCAAGCTGATACAGAACACGCAGGACGAACTGGAATATACGGAACAGGGCGCCCGCAACGTTATGCAGGACTGGCTTTCGACGCTTGCCCTGAGCGCAGACCTGCTATCCGAAACCCCTGCCGTCATACAGGCGGCCGCGCAGTCGGGCGACAGTGCCCTGGCATCCGCACTGAAGCAGAAAGTTTCTGACCTTGACCTGGGATTCATCGTCATTACGGATGCGGCAGGAAAGGTGGTCGTTACCAGCGGCAGCGAAGTTCCGGTAAACGCAAGCCTGTCCTCCCTGCGCTGCGTGTCAAGCGCGCTGAAAGGAACGGCAACAAGGACGTTCGAGGCCGTCGGCACGCTGGAATTCGCCGCGGTTGCCACCAGCCCCATCAGGGACGGCGGCAAAATCATCGGCTGCGTGCTCTCCGGCTACGACCTGACAAACGGCTACTTTACCGACCTGATGCAGGACGGCTACAACGTGGAATGCACCATTTTCAAGGATTCCACGCGCGTTGCCTCCACCATCCCAAACGTGACCGGCACTCAGCTTGACAGCAGCACCATCATCTCGCAGGTGCTGCGCGGCGGCAAAAACTACGAGGGAAAGAACAGCATCAACGGGAAGGAATATTATTCCACCTACCAGCCGCTCGCAGATGAGGACGGCACAATCGCCGGCATGCTTTTCCTTGCAAAGAACGTGGAAGTCGTCGGAAACATCCGGGAAACCACGCTTGCCATCGTTATCCCCATCACGGCGGTGCTCATCGCAGTGCTGCTCATCCTGAGCTACATGTTCATCCATTGGCTCATGTGGCGCATCTACAACGTGACGAACTTCCTGAAGGAACTGGAAACAGGCGACGCAGACCTGACAAAACGCTGCAAGCTGTTCATCCGCGATGAAATCGGCGACCTGATAATTCACTTCGACCTCTTCCTGGACAAGCTGCAGCAGATTATGCGCGACGTGCAGGGTTCCAAGGTCAAGCTGAACGATTCCGGCAACGACATGTCAGAGAGCGCGGAAAACACAACCAGCGCAATTTCACAGATCATTGCAAACATCAAGGACATTTCATCTCAGATAAACAATCAGGGAAACAGCGTTTCGCAGACGGCAACGGCGGTCAGCGACATTTCCCAGAACATACTGAGCATGGACAACCTTATAGAAAGCCAGTCTTCCGGCGTCACGGAAGCATCTGCCGCCGTAGAGGAAATGATTGGAAACATTTCATCGGTAAACCAGTCCGTGGACAAGATGGCGGGTTCATTCCAGGTGCTTTCCGACAACGCACAGGTGGGCTTTAACAAGCAGCAGGACGTGAACGAAAAAATCAAGCAGATTGAAAGCCAGTCCGCCATGCTGCTGGAAGCAAACCAGGCAATCTCCAGCATTGCAGAGCAGACAAACCTGCTTGCCATGAACGCGGCAATCGAGGCAGCACACGCAGGAGAGGCCGGCAAGGGCTTTAGCGTCGTTGCTGACGAAATCCGCAAGCTGTCTGAAACATCCAGCGCCCAGTCAAAGACCATCGGCGAACAGCTGGGCAAGATAAAGGACTCCATCACGGAAGTCGTAAGCGCTTCAAGGGAATCAAGCGAAGCATTCTCTTCCGTGTCTGCAAAAATCAAGGAGACAGACGAGCTTGTGCTGCAGATTAAGTCTGCCATGCAGGAGCAGAACGAAGGCTCCAAGCAGATTGGCGCAGCACTCAAGGACATGAACGGCAGCACCATGGAAGTGCGCAAGGCCTCCAAGGAAATGTCTGCACGGAGCGAAAAAATCAAGAAGGAGATGACAACGCTGCAGGATGTAACGAACAATATGAAGCAGAGCATGAACGAAATGGCAGCGGGCGCGCAGCGGATCAACGAAACCGGCAGCGTGCTCGGCAGTATCTCCCACAAGATGAAGGATGCCATAGAAAAGATTGGCAGCCAGATAGACCTGTTCAAAGTGTAACAGCAGCGCGTTCCCCTGCGGCAGGCCGCCGCCCGCTTTTCCGGGCAGCAGCCCCCAGGGGAAGCAGCACATTCTTTGCTTGCCGAAGCCGTAAAAATGTACTAAGCCTGGCAGCCCCCTGCCGTCAGCCGCCCAGAACCGTGAACGAAGTGCCGCTGTTCAGGTCCAGATACGCCTTGTGGCGCGTTCCGTCCTCGTCCACCGCATCCTGCACCCGGACGACGGCTGCCTGGGGCTTTGCGTGGGGATTATTGAAGTGTTTCCAGTGCGGGTTGGGGCTCGTACTCTTCTTCGCAAATTTTTCGTTCCATTCATCGACCAGCTTGTTATAGTCGTCACGAAGCTTATTGTAATCCTCCACAAGGCCCAAGTTCTCTTTGTTGAGGGAGAAGATTATCAACCCGGCAACCAGTCCGCCAATAGCCACCCCCATCGTTTTTAACGTCGTACCCATCGCTTCCTCCTACTGTAAGTCCTGAGTAAGCGGCGACGAGGCGGAATCCCCCTCCCCCTCGACAGCGCCGTTCCAGAATGCGTCCGACACGGCCCGGGCCAGATCGCGGCAGTCCGCCACAAAGTCATCCCTGGTCTTGGCGAGCTTGTCCTTTATGTCCTTGAGCTCGCTCCGTCCCTCCGCATACTCCGAAAGCTTCTTCACGCCCACGGCCACAGCACCGGCAAAAACGACACCGGTAACAAACCTCTTCATCATACAGACCTCCTTAGGCTTGATATGAGAACAGTATAAACCGCTTACCATGACAAATAGCGTCATGGATGGAAAAAAAGTGCATCTGTTCCGTGTTGCGGCTGCCGCACTCGGGGCACTTAAGGCCGAACGGCTCCTCAACAGGTTGCTCAATATGAGCAACGAGGAGTAACGTTGAGGGCAGTGCGGTTAGGAAGGTTCGTTGGAAACCTAACCGTTGCTGTCCCTTTATTTTTTTTCATTTATCTACTATCATTATGCAATTTCATTTATTACATGGAGGTATAAAATGAAAATGAATATTAAATATTGTGTAGACAATCAGGGAACTGTTGATATTCCGATAAGTTTATCACGAGTTTGGACGATAGCCAGTTCAATAATGAACAAATATAATTTTGATTTAAAATCAGGTATTTATTGTGAAGAGGAATCACGATTATCAAAATCAGTCATATTTAGATTTGATGTTCCATTTGATAATTTTTTCAAATATAGTGGTTGTAAATACAACGACTTTTTATATAAGCGGTGCGTTTACAAGAACATATTTCAACCGTAACGATAAAACGAGTTTCTCATTTATCTTTATAGCTAATGATTTCAATTTCACAGAAGAATTTAAAAATTTTATATTTCTTCATGAAGTTGGTCATATAAAAGAAGATGTTGAATTTTATAAAAGTGGAAAACCTGCAAATACTGAAGAAGATGATATTACTAAGCTTGAGCACGAATTCTATGCTGATGAATTTGCAACTATTCATACCGACTATAATTTTAAGTTAGTTGAACACCTTGAAGAGTTGAGAATTCATGAAACAACAGCTCACGATTTTTATATGAAATATTATCTTAAAAAATCTGATGAAGAAATTTTAAATTGGAATAAACAACATAAATTGAATATTAATAAAGAAATGTTGTTTAGAATAAAACATCAGGATCTTTTTATAAAGCTTAGCAAATCTCAATTACACATCACAAACGCGGTGGTTATACAATAAATTGTCAGCAAATAATACCATTAGTTGCTGATATTTATATTATAAGTGAAGCATGGACATAAACCTGACAAGCTCACGCTTTCTGCACAGGATTTTGTCAAGTATTGTGGCTGTCAAGGATTTGTTGAATCCCCTCTGCACCAAAGGCATATTTTCACGGTAGACACTCTTTCCCGCTCTGCAGATGCACCAGAACATCATGATCCATTCGAGAGACTTCTCATCTCTCTGGCGAAATCTGATGATCTGACTTTTTTGACGTACGATTCATTGATTCCATACTACAATGAGCCATGTATTATGGCAGTTTAGAGACAAAGTCCATAGAGAGACAGGACGAATACCGGCTCGCCCGCCGTTCAGTAGACCACGCCGGGATTCTGCTCCGTGTTGCGGCTGCCGCACTCGGGGCACTTGGGGCCGAACGGCGGCGGAAGGGGGGAGGAGGAGCCTAACAGCATCTCCAGCACACCCTTCTCGCAGTCACGCCCCTGGAACCAGTGTCCGCAGTCCTTGCAGACGAAGTTCGTCTCTTCAAAAGTTGGCGGAAAGAAATTTGCCATAAGCGTAAGTCCTCCTACGGTATTGAGTCTCGTTCACCAGGCTCATGCTAATTAACGGTTCCTCACAATTATCAGCACGACAAAAGCAGCAAACAGAATGAACAACACAGTCAATGCCTTCTTTACCCCACGCGAAAGCCGGGGCAAAATAAACCTGCCTGCGCTGTCCGTCGCCAAAGTCTTAAGAAGATACATGGCGGCGGCACCGTCATCCACAAACCCGACTGCACCAAATACAGCTTCCGGGATAAAGTCATAGGGTGAAAAGATGTATATCAGCGCAAGTAGAATTTTTACAAACTTAAACAGCGTATTTTCTCCTCAATCATTTCTTGATCAATACAGTCTTTCCGTCACGTTTTTCAAGCTTATAGTTCCGGAGTGAATTCAGGGCGCCCACACCGCCTGCTGCAACAGCTATTCCAATTGCAGTAGCTGTAGCCCCAGTCCCAAGAACTGCAATGGCAGCAGGTGCTGCTGCAGCACTGACTAAAGCAGAGGTTCCTGCAGTTGCTGGTGCAGAAATAATCGCAATTACGGCAACCGTTATGGCAGCTATCGCTATTCCCCATGCAACGTTTCCTGTTGCTTTAATCTTTGTAACGCGTCTTCCAAGTTCATCTTTTGTAATAACAATCTCAACGGCATTCTCTTTTAAAGCCTTTCCAAGTTCCTTTTCATCAGTAACTTCCGTCATAGCATTTACCTCCGTATCAGTATCGCAGCAACAATGCAGCCGATACACATTATTATAGACAAGGCAAAAATCACCTTCCAGAACGACAGTTTCTTTTCACCTTCAGATAACTCCCATTTACCGGCATAAAGCTTGTCAGAGAAAAAAAAATCTCGACAAACCAGTTGTCATATTTGGCAAGCTTTTGCCGACCAGCCCGAATCTTTCGATCTCCGTCCTTGAGTTTTCCCCTCAGGAAAACAGCAAAGGACGCGAGAAGAAAGGCGGCAACAAGCAATAGTACCGTAGTTTTCATAAAAATATTCCATCATGCCTTAGGTGCCGGCAGCAGGAGCACTTTCGCAGACTCCTTCCACCTTCCGATATTTTCCTGCTGCTCAAGGTAATACTGGCGGGATTTCTTGTCCTGTTCCAGCTGCCTTTCCATATCGAATATTCCAGGCGCAAACTGCGCTATAAACTGTTCATCAATAGCCACATTGTCTTGCATCTCCAGAGGTACAAGGGCTCATTATTCGTGCAACATCTCCAGGAAGTCTGAGAAAGTGGAGGCAAGGAACAAAGTCTTGTCAACCTCATGCTTCCAAAGGTGGATTTCATTGTTCTTCAAGACAAAAAAGTTTCCCGCCGGGTCAGACGCAAAAGGAATCAGCGTCTTATCCGAAGAATCCAACGGATAGGACTTATAAACCGTCTCTATGTCAGATTCGTTAAAAGACAAAAGTGTCTTGAATTCCTTGTCCTTTTCCGATGCCGTATCATAATACTTCAGTTCAGGACGTCCTCCGTTACAGCTCAAAAGAACAGACTTTAAGTCCTTCGGATAGGAAAAACCATGCTTTTTTTCAAACTTGTCAATGCTCGACGAATCCTTCAGTTCTTTTACGTACTTCCAATTCAATTTTCTCATAACATTCTCCTGTTACCTGTTTTCGGTTCCGCCACCCCAGATTGATTTTCCACCGGTGTGTCCCGTTTTTGCGTGTGTTTCGGAATTCACCAGCTGCATTTTACCAGTTTCCTCATTATGATGCCAAGTATATCCATCTGGTGTGTCGCCGTTTTTAATTTGTTCCAGCTGTTCTGGAGTGAATTTCTTGGCCAAGTCAGGATCTTTCTCGACAGCCTTTTTTAACTGACCGTTGCTTTCAGAAAACTGATCCTTATCAGACGCCTGGTACAAGTCCTTCGGTAACTGAGCATCATAATCTGACTCAAATACAGGGAACACCCCTGTGACTTCATTTCCATCCTTATCCTGTACCGTTTTTTCTTCAAATGGAACATCGGTAACAGGATGTTTCTTACCCGCCAAATCTTCGTTTCTAGTTTGGATTCTTCTTGGTTCGTCAGACTCACCATCTTTCGAATCTGACATGGATGACCTAGAGTCATTTTGCAAAAAACTCACTTCAGCTTTTTTATCAGGATCGAACGAGTCTTCTTTCCCTTCTGGCTTCTGGGTCTCAGAGATTTCAGCCTTTTTGTCAGGGTCAAACCCGGACTCCGACACCCGATTGTTTTCCAGCGACTCGGCAGCTTTTGAAAGTGATTCCGTCATTACTTTACGGCCTCCTTATGCCATTTTTCAAGCAGCTCTGTCTTTCCAAGCTCGTTATACAAGTAATCGGTGATGATACACTGGCGGATGTCGCGCAGCAAATTCTCGTCCATATTCTGCTGAACCTGCATGTGGATCGCAGCATCAACATCATCCGTCCATTGCACCGTATCGGAAGTCCTTGCGAACGAAGAAACAAATGCAGAACGAACTTCCGGGAACAGCTCCACCATGACGGGGGCAAGCTTTGTATAGCGTGGAGAAACCGGATGGTCCTTTGCAAGATTTAAGACCATGACCTTGGTGGAAGCGCATAGGCCGAGGGCATCCAGCGTCTTTCTCAATTCCGAAAGCTTCGCCTCATTAGTGACTGCAACTCCTTTACACAGAAGGCTGGCAATTTCAAGATATGCGGAAACAGGAGCATTCGGCTTTTGAGGAGACTCAGGCTTTTTATACCTGTATACTTTTTCTTCCGTCTTGAAGTATGCAACCTTGCACAGAACGGCCTCAACCCACTCATTTTGATACACAGCGGCAACACCGCGAGGTAGTTTTGCAAGTTCGATTATCTGGTCGTCATTCAGATTGGCGGCTCTGCCCACCAGTTCACGGTCGTCTTGATCAGGCAGCCGCATAATGATCTTCGTGTTCGTGTTGCGGATGACCGACATATCCAGCAGTCCCGGCGCCTGGTCTGCGATGATGAAGCCTTCCCCGTACGTGCGCATCTCGGCGATGGAGTTGGCGAGCATCTCCACGGACTTGCCCTGCAGGTTGCCGGAATCCTGCGATTGCTCTGTGGAAGTGCGCTTGAGCAGATTGTGCGCCTCCTCCAGAACCGTGACATGACGGAGAGATGCGTTCATCTGTCCGCCTGTCATGCGGTGCTCCTGCAGCTTAAGCACGAGCAGTCCCATGATGAGGGATTTTGTTTCCGCGGAACCGAC
>CADCQA010000253.1 GCA_902803415.1 uncultured Spirochaetaceae bacterium
CCGGAAGTTTTCCGTCATGTAGTCGTAGAAGAGCCGTGCCAGGCGGAAGGGATTCTTTTCCTTCCCGGCAATGCTGTCCCGCAGGGCAGTGATGGCCTTGTCTGCAGACGGTATGCATGCGTCCTGCGCGGTGCATGTTTTGTAGAGCAGGCGCCCGGTGTTTGAATAGCCCCCGATTTTCTTTCCGTCAATGTTTGCCGAAAACTCGCGGAGACTGACGACTGTGGTGGCAGAGAAAACCTGCTTTGCACCAGCCGTTTTCTTGAGCTGTGTCTGGAAGATGATGTTGCGCAGGTCGTCGGCAATGAGCGGCTCCGGCGAAACTTCCTCCAGGCGGGCTTCCGGCTGCAGGGCAGATGTTACCGGGCGGGGCATGTACAGCATGACGCTTGAATCCTGCCCGTTCCCGCCGCTTTCTATGTTTGCGCTCAGCTGCACCACATAGGTGCGCTGCTTTCCGTAGGATTTTTTTCCTGCCGGGAAATTCACCGTAAAGTGCTGGAATATGCTCCTGCCCCGCCCGGTGCGGACTTGCAGCTGCCCGGAATCCGCCCCGTCGGGGACGCGTACCCGGATTTCGCTGTTGCTCCACAGCTCATAGTCGTAGTCCAGCTGGGATGCGGGAATGTATTCCACGTCGGGCCCGGCGGAGGGAATGCCCTTGCGGTTTGCCGTGAAGCAGACGGCGGAGTTTTCCCGTGCCGTGCCGAAGTTGCTGCCGCTGATGGTAATCAGCTCGCCAACCGCCGCATTCTGGGGGGAAACCGATTCTATGACCGGCTGCGTCACCTTGGGGTCGGTGCGGAGTGCCACGGGAATGCTTGATTTGTTTGCAAAGAAGGCCGGTTCCGACTGCCCGGAGGTTGTGCAGACAGAAACAAGCCCGTCCTGCACATTTGTTGGAAGTTTCAGCTGTATTTCAGTGTTTGTCCACAGGGTGTAGCGGCTGCCGGTTACGTGGGAGCCGGCAATGTCCACATAGGAAGTGCCGCGTTCGGCGCCAAAGTTCCCGCCTCTGATGGTAAGCGTGTCCTCCGGGGAGGCAACGGGCGGGTCTATCGATGAAATAAAGGGTTTTCCGCTTACTTCGCGGCTCCGCAGGAACAGGATGATTGTCGCTGCGCTGACGAGCAGAAAAAAAGTAATGAACCGTGCCGAAGCACGGTTTTTTAAGAGCTTTCCGTAGGTTCCGAGCAGACTCACTTGGTGTTGCCTATGTCAATGGATACCAGCGGAGATGAGAAATGCAGGAAGAATCCGTGCTGCTGGGCTGTATCCTGAACAGGCTCTTCGATGGGGCTGAACACATCGTAGCTGGTGAGGTTCATGTATTCGATGGGCTCTGCTTCTGCCGTTGCGCCGATGGTGCTGCCGAAGGGCATGACCATTGCCGCAACTGCACTCTGTGCCTGCAGAGAGGCTCCGTTCAGTGTGCGTGCAGGAGAAGCTGAGCTTTCGTCCTCGCCGAGGAATGTTGAAAGCGCAATCGGTGCAACGTTGCCGTCACCGTTTGCAGTGGGAAGGCTGAATGACGTCTGGCGGGCGATGGGCGTAAAAGCCGGAGCCGCGCTGCGCTGCGCACCGTTCATGCGGAGGGGAAGAATGGCGATGACCGCCGCTGCTGCCGCTGCTCCGATGCACATGTCCTTGAAAATTGCGCGGGCGGCATTTCCCAGCACGAGCGGCTTGTGGGCAACCCGCTTGTAGGAAAGACGCGCCTTCAGGCGGTCATAGCTTGCATCCATCTCAAAGGGGGTCAGCGTGATGTTTTTGCTGTCCTCTGCAAGCAGTTCGTGCAGACGGCGCTGCTTTGCAAGTGTCTCCCTGCATTTGCTGCAGGAATGAATATGCTGCTCATATTCGGCCGCATAGTTTTCCGGCAGTTCGTTGTCGAGGTACAGTGAGTGAATATCTTTGTCAGGACAGGTAGACATCTTCTTCTCCTATTAATTTCATCAATTGTTCCCGTGCCCGGAACACGCGGACTTTCACGTTTGCCTCCGTGATGCCGAGCACTTTCCCAATCTCTTTATAGTTCATTTCGCCGTACTCCCTCAGGACAAGGACTTCCTTCAGTTTCGGCGGAAGTTTCTCCAGTGCTTCGCGGGCGCTTTTTACCGCTTCCGCTTTCAGGAGCTCGGTTTCGCCGCTCTCCATCTGCTGGCGCCCTTCGTACAGCGCCTTGTGGTAGGCCTTTGCTTCCCGCAGCTTACGCTTGGCGTAGTTGAGTGAAGCATTTTTGACCACCCGTATGAGCCAGTACTTTGCATCGTCCAGTGAGGGAAAAACGAGCTGTTTTTCATTCGCCTTGATGAAAGAGTCATGCACCAGATCCTCGGCGGCCTCCTCATCGTTGACGATGCGGTAGGAAACCTTGAAAAGCAGCTGCATGGTAGCGTCATATACTTTTTTGAAATCCTGCGGGTCGGCGCAGTCAATCTGCTCTTTTCCCTCAGGAACTTCACTATAATTAGAAAACACGATAACCCCTTCTGGTTACAAAAAAAATGCATAATCCCGGCAATTTTTTACACGGCGCCTGCCGGGATGCAGGTGCGCCTGCTGCCCGCTATTTCCTTTCCCAAACGGGGCCCTGCGGCGTATCGGTTATGACGATGCCCTTTGCCGCCAGCTGGTCGCGGATTGCGTCCGACCGGGCGAAATCCTTAGCTTTCTTTGCGGCAGTGCGTTCTGCCACCAGCGCATTGATTTCCGCAGCCTCCGGGTCACCTGCATGCGGGTCCGCAGCTGCCGCCGGGGTACTGAGCAGTTCCGCGGCGCTTTCCGCCAGCCTGAGGCCGAGCACGCTGTCCATGCGGCGGACCAGTTCCAGTGCTTCGCCGCCGCTGAGCGAGCCGTCCTTGACCGTTTTCTGGAGCTGGCTCAGTGCGACCGGTGTGGAAAGGTCGTTTTCCAGCGCCGCGCGGAATTCCGCAAGATATGCCCGTGCCTTTTCGCTCAGGGCTTCGGGATTGGCAGCATCGCCTTTTTTGTAGCTGCCGCCCTGCAGCAGCGCCTCTTTGCCGGCAGAGGAACTGCCGCCTGCTGCCTGGGCGAGTTTTGCAACCCGCTGCACCAGTGCCTGGCGGGCATTTTTGGCTCCGTCCATGGCTTCCCAGCTGAAGTAGACCTGCTTGCGGTAGTGTGCGCCCAGCAGGAAGAAACGGTAGTCGAGCGGGTCATATCCCTTATCAATTAACGACGAAAGCGTCAGAAAGTTACCGGAGGATTTGGACATTTTGTCGGTTTCCCCGGCCTCTGCCGCCTTTTTATCCTTTGCGATAACAAGGAATTCGTTATGCAGCCAGTAATTAACCCATTTTTTGCCGGTAGCGCCCTCGCTCTGGGCGATTTCGTTGGTGTGGTGGATGGGGATGTGGTCGATGCCGCCCGTGTGGATGTCGAAGTGCTCGCCCAGGTACTTCATGCTCATGGCGGAGCATTCAATGTGCCAGCCGGGGTAGCCGCGGCCCCACGGGGAATCCCAGGTGAGCACCTGGTTTTCGAACTTGCTCTTTGTGAACCAAAGCACAAAGTCGTGCGGGTTGCGCTTGTTGCTGTCCACGACGACGACGTCGCGTTTGCCTGCCCCTGCGCGCAGTTCGTCAAGGTTCAGCTGGGCAAGGTCGCCGTAGTGGCTGTAGGTGCTCACGTCGTAGTAGAGGTTGCCGCCCGCCATGTAGGTGTGGCCGTTGGCTTCAATCCGCTTGATGAGGTCTATCATCTCCTGGACGTGGTCGGTTGCCCGGCACACAACGTCCGGACGGATGATGTTCAGCCGTTCAAAGTCCTTGAAAAAGGCGTCCGTGTAGAACTGGGCCACTTCCAGCACGGAGGCGTGGCGTTCCTTTGCCGTACGGAGCATTTTGTCTTCGCCGTCATCTGCGTCGCCGGTCAGGTGGCCGATGTCGGTGATGTTCATCACGTGTTTTTTGTCATAGCCCAGGAAGGTCAGCGTTCTGTCCAGTGTGTCGAGGAATACATAGGCCCGCAGGTTGCCGATGTGTGCGTAGTTGTAGACCGTCGGCCCGCAGCCGTAAAAACCGGCAAAGCCCGGCGTGATGGGAGTAAAGTCCTGCATTGTGCGCCCCATTGTGTTGAAAAGACGTAATCCCATAATTCCTCCAGATGACCAAATCGCGAATATCGTGTATAATAAGAATAATTATGGATAGCATACGAGAAATAGGCGAAAATATCAAGAACTCCCCCGATTTTCATGGGAGCATCGCCTATGATGAGCCGCTTGCCCCGCATACGACGATGAAAGTCGGCGGGCCGGCCGCGCTTTTTGTCAGCCCGGCTGACGTTTCCTCTGCGGCCTTTGCCGCTGCCCGCTGCCGCGCCGCAGGGCTTAAGCTTTTTGTGCTGGGCGGCGGGAGCAACCTGGTGATGGATGACGGCGGTTTTTGCGGCGCGGTATTTTTTTCCGGCGGCATGAAGGAAATTTCGCTGCAGCCCGCCGGGAACTGCGCTGCTGCCGGGGCTTCCTGCTCTTTCGAGGAGCTGCGGCCTTCCGCGGCGGGGGCTAGTGCGGCGCCTGTTGCCCCCGGGAATCCTTCTGCTGCAGGCTGCGGGGGGCTTTCCCCTGCGGACGATGACGACGTGCCGTTCCCCGTACGGTGCAGCGTAACGCTCCGCTGCGGGGCGGGGGCAAGCATTGCTTCCATCACGGAATTCTGCGCGGAACACGGGTTGTGGGGATTCAGCCGCTTTGCCGGTCTTCCGGGCACGGCGGGGGGCGCTGCCTACATGAATGCCCGCTGCTACGGGCAGGACATGAGTTCGGTGATTGCCGCCGTAGAATATTTAAATTTGACTGAATTGTCTCCAGATTCCCCGGCTGACATTGCATTCCTGCCGAAAATGTATCATAATAATGGTAGCGGCTGGGATTATAAGCTTTCTCCCTTTATGGGAAAAGATGTGCTGATAAGCGCAGTGCATCTTTCGCTCAGCTGCCTGGCGCCGGATTCCCTTGCCGGTGCGGAGGTTCCGGCAGAGGTGAGCGCCTTTGTCCGGGAGCAGAACAGGCATTTTGTGCTTGACCGCAGGGAAAAGGGGCATTTTAATGCTCCGAGTGCCGGCAGCGTGTTCAAGAATAACCGTGCTTTTGGAAAGCCGAGCGGTATGCTGGTGGACGAGGCCGGGCTGAAAGGTCTTTCCGTAGGAGGTGCGCAGGTTGCGCCCTGGCACGGGAATTTTATCATCAACACGGGGAGTGCCCGTGCGGCGGATATCCGTGAGCTGGTAGCGCGCGTGCAGCGTGCCGTTGAATCACGGACGGGCTTCATGCTGGAGCCGGAGATTATTTTTGTTTAAGAAGGCTGGCTTTATTGCCGAAAATGAAGACTAGGGTATAGCCGAGGAGCAAAAGAATATGTTGCAGTTGTCATGTGTAAATTTCAAGATGAATTCTTACCTTCTGGTTGAAGGTACGGAATCGAATGACAGGTTCTTCATTATACAGAGTGGCAAAGTCACCTGCTACCACGAAACTCGGATACCGGAAACTTCCATGAAAACGCTGGGACCGGGCGATTTCGTCGGCGTTACGTCCTGTATGTCCGGGCACAGCCAGATGGAGACCGTCGTTGCTGTTACCGATGTAACGGCTATCGTCGTCAGGCGAGAGCAGTATCCTGAACTGATAATGAAGAATACGCCGATAGCGTTGAAGATTGTCCGCTACTTTGCACGTGAAATGCGCATCCTGAACGACATCCGCACCAAAATCACGCTCCGCAAGAACATCGTGGAGTCCCCGGAAGAACTCTTCCGCATCGCTGAATTTTATGAAGAAACCGGTTTCATGGATATCGCAACCTACGGGTACTACCAGTACCTGAAGCGCTGCCCCGATGGAGTAAATGCGCAGGAGGCAAAGCGCCGCTTTACACGGCTTAAGCCCAAGAGTAATGCCGTTTACTTTGAGCCGTCGGACGAAATGCTCCGCAGCTATCCGCGTGACACGATGATTTTCTCTGAATGCCAGAACGGCCCCGATATGTTCATCATACAGGAAGGTGCCGTGCGCATATCAAAGGTTGTTGACAATGAGGAAGTAACGCTCGCCCTCCTTAAGAAGGGTGACATGTTCGGCGAGATGGCGCTTTTGGAGAACAAACCGCGTTCTGCCAGTGCCATTGCCCATGATGACTGCCGCCTGATGGTGGTCAACCGCCAGAACTTTGAGCAGATGGTTTCCTCTCAGCCTGGCTTTATTGCCCGCCTTTCCACGATGCTTGCCGAGCGCGTGTGGTCTATGTACCGCCAGCTGGTCAACGGTCAGCTTTCCGAGCCGCGCGAACGCATGATTGACATGCTTGCCCTCCAGATTGAAGGTCAGAAGTGCGGCTTTGTGAAGGGCGTGCCGTTCCAGACGGATTTGACCCCGCTGGACATTGTGAATTTGTGCGGTATTCCTCAGCAGAACCAGAAGATAGCACTGTACCAGCTGTCTACTGACCAGAATGTGAAGATTATGAACGGCAAGATAAATGTTCCTGACGTTCCTGAGCTTTTGAAGCAGGCGGCATTCTACCGCAAGCAGAATAATCGGCGTGCAAATGAAAATAAGTAGGTATGTAATTGCAGCAGTTTTTTCCAGCATTCTCCTGGGATTTCCCCTTTCTGCTGACGGCAGCGTAACGGTAAGCGTTTCTGCCGGGGCAGATTTTCCCATGTCTGAACGGATTCCGGAGACAAAGGGTTCCGGCACTGCCGCTGCGCAGGCGCTTCCGGGCGGGTTTGGGACGGTTAAGCTGGGAATGTCGCTTGACGACGTGAAGGAGCTGCTTCAGAAAGATACCCGCTTCGGCTACCGCGGCGACCGGGACGTTTCCCTGCTGCCCGGCGAAAACCGCGTGCTCATAGAGACCGATACATCCCGCACGGCGCCTTATTCCTATCTTGACCGCTGCTGGTTCCAGTTCTATGAGGACAAGCTGTATACTATTACCATCAACATGAACCGCGACAAGCTTGACCACTATTCAGTGTTCAAGCAGCTGTGCGATAAATACGGTAATCCTGTTTCGCTGAACCCGGACAAGGCTGAGTGGAAGGACGGCAGCGTCATTATCGACCTGGAGCGTCCGCTTGCCCTCAAGTACACGGACCGGGCTGTGTTCGAAAAGCTTCAGGCTGATGCGATGGTGGACAAGACTGCCGCAGAAAAATCCCGCGAAAAATTCCTTGAGGGGCTGTAATCGTGCGCGGGGCTGGAAAATATATTCCTGCGTTCCTTGCTGTCCTTTTGCTTGCGGCGGCTCAGACTTCCTGCTCCGGCAGGAAATACGTGCTGCCGGAGCGTATCCTGCAGATTTCTACCGCAGACGGCCGCAGTGTGCCGGTTAAAGCGGAACTTGCCATAAAAGAAGAAGAGCGGAACTACGGTTTTATGAACCGCAAGAATATTCCCTCCGGTACAGGAATGCTTTTTGTGTTCGAAAGCGACCGCGTGCTGCACTTCTGGATGAAGAACACGCCGCATCCGCTTTCCATTGCCTACATTGATTCTCAGGGCGTTATCCGCGATATCCTTGACATGACTCCGTACAGCACGGCAAGCGTTAAAAGTTCGGTGTCGGTGCGCTATGCACTGGAAGTGCCGCAGGGCTGGTTTGCGGAAGAGGGCATTTCGACGGGGGACAAAGTGACCCTGGAATCCGGGGAAGCCCTGCGGACGCTGCACTAAGGAACTTCGGGATGTGCGGCTGCAAAAAAGTTTTAAGCTGCGCTTCCCTGTTGGAGTATAGAAAATGAAAAAGATGAATCTTTTTGCGGGAGCTGCGGCTGCGCTGCTTTCGCTGCTGGTGTTTTCCTGTGAAACGCTCAAGGACGTGGTGGGAACGCCGTCCCTGTCGCTGAAATCCGTGGGCATCCGCTCACTCGATCTGGAAGGCATAACATTCAATTGTGACTATTCCATAAGCAATCCGTACCCGGTGGCCTTTTCCATCAAGCAGCTGGCGGCGGATATCCTCTATGAGGGCGGCACGTTTACAAAGCTGAGTTCTGACAACGGCGTAAGCGTGGCGGCTATGGGTTCCCGCACTAACACTCTGTCGTTTAAGGTGCCCTACGATACCATCCTGAACTACGCAAAAAGCGTGAAAGGCAAGACATCCCTGCCCTTTACGCTGAAAGGCGCTGCCGCCCTTGACCTGAGTGCGGTGCCGCTGGTTGAAAATTCTTCCCTCTCTCTGCCGTTCTCCAAGGATTTCAGTGTGCCGGTTTTCAAGCCGCAGCTGTCTGTGTCTGATGTAAAGGTTGAACTTCCGTCCCTGAATACGCTGAAAGATGCATTTGTGAACGGCGGCATGAACGTGACCAAGGCCGCAGCTCTTGCTGCATCAATAATCGGCGGCAAGCAGCTGAGCGCCGATGCCTTTGACGGCATTGACCTGAACATGGACATGCTGTTCAACGTGAACGTCGCAAACAAGGGCGGCGCTCCGTGGAAGTACCTGCTGAAAAACTGTTCCATAAAGACTGCATCCGGGGACTTTGCCACCGTGCTGACGTCCGGCAACAATGCCATTACGTCTGAGAGCGGCACCATCCCGATGAAAGTTTCGCTGAATACGCTGAAGGCCGGTGCGTTCATTGTGCAGCTGCTGAACAAGAACGGCTCAAATCCGGTTGTTTCCCTGGACAGCGCGCTGTCATTCACGGAGCTGCCTTACAGTCCCGATCTGCCGCTTGCGTGGTCGTATGAAATTCCGCTTTCCAAGGTTGCCGTAAACCGCAACTAAAGCAGCCCTGCGCAACGAAAAACGCCCTGCAGCACGGAAGTTTCCGGTGCTGCAGGGCGTTTTTTTGCAGGGGCGGGGCAGCCCCGCCGATTGTCAGGCTTCGCGTTCCATGTCTGCAAGGCACGCCTGTGCAATTTTATCGTTCGGGTCAAGCTCCAGCACCGTCATAAAGTACTTACGGGCTTCCGTATAATCCCCGCGCTTCATGAA
>CADCQA010000254.1 GCA_902803415.1 uncultured Spirochaetaceae bacterium
ACAGTATAGCATGGAATTCCTTTTTTGAAAGGGTCAAAGCGGCATAGGAAGATGATGATGCTATCTTTCAGCTTGCTGTATGGCTCTCCTCTCAACAGTGAATCTGTGTCCATCATGCCCTGGTAGTAGCGTGTTCTGCGGCCCAGGTCCTGAAAGTCGCGGTTCTGGATTTCCACGTCGTAAATGCGGCTTTCGTCCTGTACATACACGTCCAGGCGGATGCCGTGGGATGTGTAAAACGGGTCGGCGCTGTACTGCGGCTCGGCATACTCGATACGGTCAATCTTTATGCCGAGCATGCATTCCAGCGCTTCGCGGCAGATATCCTTGTCCTGCATGACCACGCCGAACATGAAATCGTCGGCAGCAAAGCTGCCATCGAGTTTTCATTCGCGCTGCGATGCATCGCGAATGAAAACTCGCGTGGAAAGTCAGCTCTTCAAATGGTTTGATTCGTTGTGTGTTATGTCCCATACCCTCTAGATACCCGAGAAATTTCATTTTTCGCAGAGTTTTGGGAAAAAAGTTAAATTTTTTTTTCTGCAGACGCTGTGTGTGGAAGCCCCATGCATTCCGCTGCTGAAATGCTGCGCCGTTAGTCCCCTGCGGTGCTCCTCTCCCTGCACATGATTGCCTCCTTTCCGCTCCGTGCTGTTTCTGCTATACTGCCTGCATGACAAAGTTTGAAGCGGTTATTTTTGACATGGACGGCGTGCTTCTTGACACTGAATCTATGAGCGACAGGACGTTTGTTATTGCCGGCAAGGAATACGGGCTGGGTAACATTGATGCTGCCATCAACGAATGCCGGGGGATGAACCTGCCGGATACCGTTGCTGCGCTGCGCAGGCATTTTGGCGAAACATTTGACGCTGCTGCTTTCCTGCAGCGGACGTCGCAGCTTTTTCACCAGCTGGAGGAAAGCGAAGGAATCGGGCTTATGCCCCATGTGCAGGAGGCGCTCAGCTATGTAAAGGGAAAGTACCGCGTTGCCCTGGCGTCTTCTACCCGCGGTGCAACGGTGCGGCGCCAGCTTGAAGCCGCCGGTCTGCTTTCGTTTTTTGAGACATTTACGACCGGCGACGAGGTTGAGCACAGCAAGCCCCACCCGGAGATTTACCTGCGGGCATGTCAGTCACTGGGGCTGGCTCCTGCTTCCTGTGTTGCAGTTGAAGACAGCCCGAACGGCGTACGGAGTGCGGCGGCGGCGGGACTTTCCGTGATTATGGTGCCGGACCGGATTGCCCCGGATGAAGCGCTGCGCTCAAAGTGCTGGCAGGTAGCTGCTTCGCTGGGAGACCTTCTGCACATTCTGTAGGCTAAAAGCCGTTCAGTCTTTTTCCCAGGCGTCGATGAATTCGAGCATGAACTGCTGGATGTCACCGAACCATTTTTTCTGGAAGCGGCAGGCCGTTACGCCGATGTAGCGGAAATGCCAGCATTCCCACATGTAGCCGGTGATATCCTCGTAGCCCTGCGGAAAGCTGAGCGACCAGCCGTAATCGGCGGCATGCTCGTAGACCCATCTGCCCATTTTTGTGTCGCCCCAGTCATCGGTGATGGAACCGAAATCGACTGCCACACCCAGCTGGTGCTGGCTGGTGCCGGGGCGCGCGCTGTAGCGTTCGGCAAGCTCCTCGCCGTCCGCCGCCACATAGCGGTTAAAGAGGCGCTCCTGGTACGCGTACGAGCGGTAGGTTGAGCTGACCATCAGCTTGATTCCGTCTGCAAGGGCGGCACGTGACAGCGCTTCCAGCCCCGCGTATGCTTCCGGCCGCAGGGAAAGATCGTTGCGGCTCACGTTCCACAGGTTATTGTTCTTTACCGGCATAAGGTCTTTCGGTTCGTAGCCGGAACCGACGTTATGCTTCTTGTCTATCAGATAGAAAAGCGAAAGGTCGTCGCTGCGGAAACTTTCCTGCTCGGCAAGAACGGTGTGCAGGTCGGAAAGGAATTCTTCCGGGCTGCCGTTGGGGATGGCTGCCTTGCAGCGGGGCGACATGGTCTGGAGTACCCTGCCGAGTTTTTCGATTTCCGGGTTTGTCTGTGCCGGAGCCGCTGCGTTTGCTGCGGCAGCGGCCGGCTCCTGCTGTGCGGCCTTGCTTTTAGGCTTTGCACAGGCGGAAACAGCAAGCAGCGTACATGCTGCTGCACTCAGTGCCAGTGTTTTTGAAAGCGTTTTCATTATCTTTTTCCTCGGCTAGAAGAACAGTTTCTGCATGGCTTCCGAAATGCGGGGGAGCAGGCTGCAGAGTGCACATCCCAGCAGGATAACACTCATGATGATAATCGCGATATTTATTGCCGAGCATATAATGCCCGCGATTGCCCGGTCTGTCTTGTGGCGGCGGACTGATATGATGCCCAGTACCAGCCCCACGATGGAGAAGACACCCTTGTACATGAAGAAGGCAAGTATGCCGAAGATGAGGGACGCCGTTCCCAGATCGTCAGATGTGATGGCGCCCTGCGGGGGATTCCCCTGGTTTCCGGCGGGAGCCGCACCCTGCTGTCCGTGGTCTGCGCTCCCCGTTACGTTCCAGGGGTCTGCGTTCCTGTCAATTTCGTCTGACATCTGTGTTCTCCCTACTGGGCATCTCTAAAAACTCGCTATCGCGACTTTTTAGAGATTGCCGTCGAGTTCTAAGCCGCTACAATATCGCGACTTAGAACATCGCATTTTAAAGTCACCTCTAAAAACTGAAGTTTTTAGAGGTCTCCTACTTTTTATCGATGATGAGCTCATAGATTCTGTTGAGGTCATCCTTGGTAAAATAGCTGATGGTAATGGTTCCGCGGTCAAAGTCGCCCTTCAGCTGCACTTTGGTGCCCAGTGCGTCGATGAATTTCTGCTCGATTGCGCTGTAGTCCGGGTCGCGGTTTTCCGCCGCCGCCGGTTTTGCTGCCTTGTGTGCGCGGGCGCCGCCGTTCAGTTCCTGTGCCTGCTGTTCCGCCTGCCGCACGGACATTCCCTGCCCGGTAATGCGGGCAAAGAGCACGCGCTGGTCTGCGGGGTTCAGGATGCTCAGCAGTGCACGTGCGTGCCCGGCGGTAATTGAACCGGCTGCAAGTGAATGCTGCATGTCTTCGGGCAGCTTGAGCAGGCGCATTGCGTTCGCAACAGTGGAACGGTTTTTGCCGACGCGCTTTGCCACTTCTTCCTGCGTGATGCCTTCCAGCTCCATAATCTGGTAATAGGCCTGCGCTTCTTCCACGGGATTCAGGTCGGTACGCTGGATGTTCTCGATGAGCGCGACTTCCAGCTTGCGGGAATCCGTGTATTTTCTGAGCTGCACGGGAATCTTTTCCAGCCCTGCTGCCCGTGCCGCGCGGGTGCGGCGTTCGCCTGCGATGATGAAGAACGAACCGTCCTCCGCGTCTTCGATGATGACGGGCGAAAGTATGCCGTCCTGGCGCACGGATTCGGTCAGTTCTGCGAGTTTTGTTTCGTCAAAGTACTGGCGCGGCTGCCACGGATTCGGTTTGAGCAGCGCGGGGTTCACCCACAGCGTGCCGTCTTCGTCTGCCGTGATGCCTTCCGGGAGCTTGCGCTGCGCGGCTGCTGCTGCCTGCGGGCCGGCTTCCGCTGCATTTGCCAGCAGAGGCTGTGATGTGTCTGTAGCCGCTGCGGGGCTTTCCTCCGTTTCCTGTACGCCGCTGAACAGGACTGCCTTACCCCCGCCCAAGCCGTGCCTAGCCACGGCTGATTACCTCTTCTGCAAGTTTCTGGTAGCTGCGTGCGCCCACACAGTTGGGATCGAACTGGCAGATTGGTTCCCCGTAGGACGGGGCTTCCGAAAGGCGGACGTTGCGGGGGATGATGGTGTTGAATACTTCGTCCTTAAAATAGCTCTTCACGTGCATGACCACGTCGTTTGCAAGACGGGTGCGGCTGTCGTACATGGTGAAGAAAATTCCGCAGATTTTAAGGTCTTTGTTGATGCTTTTCTGTACGTCCTTGACGGTTTGCAAAAGGAGCGTGATTCCTTCGAGTGCGAAGTACTCGCACTGCATGGGAACAAGGATTGCGTCTGCTGCGGCCAGCCCGTTCAGCGTAAGAATGCCGAGCGACGGCGGGCAGTCGATAAGGATGTAGTCATACTTGTCGCGGACGGGCGCGAGTGCGTTTTTCAGGAAGAATTCCCTGTTTTTCTGGTCAACAAGCTCGATCGCTGCGCCCGACAGGTCGATTGATGCGCTGATGACGTCAAGGTTCTTTACGGAGGCGTGCTTTATCGCCTGCTCCGGTGTGGCGGAGCCTGCAATCAGCTCGTAGATGGTGGGTTTTTCCTTGCTGACACCCACGCCGCTGGACATATTGCCCTGGCTGTCAAAATCTACGAGGAGCACCTTTTTGCCTGAAAGGGCGATGTAGGCGCCAATGTTGATGGCAGAAGTTGTCTTGCCGACGCCTCCCTTCTGGTTCACAAAAACAAGTACCTTTCCCATAATGTATAAGTGTATCATTTTTTTTGATTGAAGTATATACTTAAGTGGTATGATTTTAACCGTAAGCTTTTCAAAACCTGCAAAATGCTGCCAGGAAGCCCTCGGCAGGCCGTATATCCGCGTCCGCATCAGGCGGAATGCCGCCGCCGCGCTCCGTGAGACTGCCTGTGCCTATGACGCGGAGTTTTTTACCGAGAAGCAGGCATTTCAGCGGAAGTTTTCTGAAAAAGAGCTTGATGCATTTATAGCCGCGCATGCCGGGACGACGTTCCGTTCTGCCGTAATGCGCACGGAAACCGAGGAAATAACGGTGCTTGCGAACCGCCGCGGGGAAAAAAAGGAGCTGCGCCGCCCGCTGCACGTGCAGGATGCAAAGGGGGCGGGGTGCTGTGCAGGAGGTTCCGCCCGGCCGGGGAAGAAGCGCTACATCCTGCAGGAGGGCGTGCCCGTACCCTTCCTGGTGAAGCTTGGCGTGATGACGGCGGGCGGCAAGGTTGTTGCGCAGCGCTACGATAAATTCCGCCAGATAAACCGTTTTCTTGAATTCGTGGATGATATTCTGCCCGATGTGGAGCGGCTTTGTTCCGGCGGAAACAGACTTTCCGGCGAGAACAGTGTTTCCGACACCAGAGCTGAGGCCGCCGGCTCTGCTGAGGCCGCCGGTTCTGCCAGCGCCTTTACGGAAGCGCGCCCGCTGCGGATTGCGGACTTTGGCTGCGGCAAGTCATACCTGACGTTTGCAATCTATTATTTCCTGCATGAGCTGCGCCATATTCCGGTGGAAATCACCGGCCTTGATTTGAAGGAAGACGTGATTGCGGAATGCCGGGAACTTGCGCAGGAATTCGGCTACGATTCACTGCATTTTTCGGTGGGCGACATTGCCGGTGCCAGCTATGAGCACGAGCCGGACATTATCATTACGCTGCATGCCTGCGATACGGCGACGGATTACGCGCTGCACTATGCCGTGGCGCACCATGCAAAGGCAATCCTTTCCGTGCCCTGCTGCCAGCATGAACTGAACCTGCAGCTTGGCAG
>CADCQA010000255.1 GCA_902803415.1 uncultured Spirochaetaceae bacterium
CAAAACCTCATCAATATGTATCTTGTGCAATGCGCACGGGAAAAGAAACGCCCGGTATTCGCTTAACAAAAAATACGGTCCAATAAATTGAAGGGCGTGTTTTTTGCTTCAGAGGAGGAAGGTATGCAGCTGGTGCCCGGATTTTATACTCGCGCAAGGATACGCAGCGGGATGCGTGCTGCGGCGGCAGCCCTGTTTTCCGCCGTCCTTTTGCTTGCGTCCTGCGCAAATGCGGTGAACAGCCGCGGCGGAGAGGCCAGGGGAAGCGGCTCCGGGGGAAGCAGTGGCACGGCAAATGTTAGGGGGGGTAACTACAGGAAGCAACGGCTCCGCGCCTGACATCATAATCGGTGCAAACACCGCCAGCTATGCGGTAGACCACAGCGGCACCGTGGACTTTGCAGAGCTGACCGGCACCGGCGGCTCCTCCGGCAGTTCCAGCACAGATGCTTCCGGCAGCAACACTACCGCCGGCATGGGCTACGTAACCGTTACGCCGCTGCCCGCAGGTACGATTTTTACCGAAACGCAGTCCGGGCTGGCCGTTACGTGGTCAAGTTACGACGTAACCGTCACCATAAACGGCACCCAGCTTCCCGCGATTCACTTTGTAAGCAGCGACACCAAAGCCGTTGTCATAGAAAACGTTCCCGAGGGAGCTTCGCTTTCCGCATCGGCATCAATCGGAGTAAGCACTTCCGGTACCGGAAGCGGCAGCACCGCAGCGGGTTTGGGTTACAGCTCGCTGACCGCCGCCAGCGTTTCGCCTGTAACAACACAGAAGGGCGCAAACACCATCACCATGTAGGTGCAGTACCCGCTGGCATGTACCATCTCCACGGCGCACTAGTCCTATGCTTCGCTCAGCGGCACCGTGCCCGCGTACTACACCAACGCCGGCCCCACGCCGCTTCCGGAAACAACGGCATCCTATCAGGACACTTCCACCACGCCCGCAACAACCATGAACTTTACCGGCTGGGCACTCACAGACGGCGGCACACCCGCGATTACCGGCACCAGCATTTCCTCGGGTACCTATAAAGGAAAGCTTTCGCTCTACGCCTGCTACCAATCCTGCACGGTAAGCATCACCAGTCCCTCCATCACTGCCGGTACGACTCCCGTACTCAAGGAGGGAAGAAACCTTGCGCTTACAGCCGTACCCGCCGGTTTTCCCGCCGGGGCTGAGATACAGTACAGCTGGACCGTGGAATCCGCGACCGCCGGCGCCCCCGCACCCGCAGAGATTTACGGCAGCGCAAGCAGCGTGAATGTAAGCGTGAAGTCCAAGCCGGACGCGAGCGGCAGTGCAATCGTAAAGGTAAGCGCCACCTGCGGCACAGTCACGGCAAGCGCCACGCAGACCGTAAGCGTTGTGCCCTTTGTGGTAACGGTAAGCGGCGGCACGGGTGATGGAGCAACAGCCCATGCCGGTACGGAAGCAGACCCGTATATACTCAAATACAACGGAACTGATAATACCGATGAAACAAAGATAACCGTTACGGTAAGCGGTAACAGCGGCTCTATCGTTGCACGGTCTAATGTGACCGGTCTGACGATAGGCCATCCGGCTTCCGGTGACACGACGCAACACATCACGATTAGCAAAACGGCTCTCGCCGCGACTGCCATACCGGCGGCGGGCAAGACCTTCAAGATAACGGTACGGGACTACGAAGCCGGCACGGCGGGTGCCGCTGACAATGACGACTGACTGTACGCCAAGCGGACCTTCTGGGTAAAGATACCGCAGCCTGACTTTACCGTTTCGTTCAACACCGGCACGGGCGGCAGCAGCGCTCCGGCAGACCAGACGTTGACGTGCGGAAGCTATGCAACAGCACCGGCAAACCCGACAAACACGGATACGGATCTTGTGTTCGGCGGCTGGTACGCCGGAACAGCGGGGGCAGGCGGAACCGTAACGCTTGCAAGTACGGCATTTAACTTTACCACCACAGCGGTTACAGAAGACCTCACCCTGTACGCAAAGTGGCTGCATACCAATTTTACGGGAACTGCCGCGGAATTCCTTGCAGCGGACTTTGTACCAAACAACAATGCCACAACGGCATATACAATAACAATTACCTCTGCTACAAATGACGAGCTAAAAAGCATAGGAAAAGCACTTGGCAAATCGACAAGTTCGAATTATAAGGGCGGCGTGTATGTCAACCTGGACCTGTCGGGATGCGGTGCAACGGAAATTCCAAATGACGCTTTCAATGCTTCTTCTAGTAACATTCCAAATCTTAAGCAGTATCTTACAGGCATTACATTGCCGAATACCCTGATAAAAATTGGTCACTGTGCGCTTTCGGAGTGCACTGCACTTTCAGGAACGCTTACAATCCCTGCTTCGGTTGAATATTTGGGTTATTTGTGTTTTGAAGGTACAAGTCTTTCCGGGCTGTCATATGAAAATACAACTTCCATTTGGAAAAAATATGATTGGAATGATAATCTCATGTCAAATGTTAATCCAACGACATGTCCTGCTTTAGACAAACTAGGGTCATATAGCTCAGGCAGAACATCTTGGAGAAGACAATGAACGTCAGTAGTGATGACGGCTGCCCCGGCAACTCAAGCGCCCCCGCGTGTTGCCTATTTGCGTAAAAAACGGTACACTGGTTACCGTAAGGCAATGCACGACTATTATAAAATCCTGGGAGTGCCGCACAACGCAACGGCGGCGGAAATCCGCAGGGCATACCACAAAAAAGCAAAGCTTCTCCACCCGGACATCACGCACGCAGAATCCGACGCATTCCGGGAACTGGTGCAGGCATACGAAACGCTTTCAGATATGAAGTCGCGCAGCCTCTTTGACGAGGCATACGCCTACCGCGGCAGCGGCGCAAAGCACAGCGGTTCGTTCGACTACCGGGAATGGCTTCTGGGACGTGATGATGACGAAAGCCGTTCCAAGCTCATTTTCTTTGACCTGACGCACCACGACGAGGATTCAGCGGTACAGGAATTCAAGCGGATGAACATGAGCCGCCCCGGCTTCCGCCTGGCCCGCTGGTTTACGCGCGAGGAATTCATGGACTATGGCTTTATCCTTGCCGAAGAGCTGGTCATCCGGCAGGAATACTACGATGCAGTCATCCTGCTGGAACAGATTATCCGCATGGAATATTCCTACCGCTACTTTAAGCTCTTTTTCCCGGAAGTGCTGTCGCTTGCACGGCACATCCTGCGCAACAATATAGAAAGCTCCGTGAGCGAGGAGCTTGCCATCGATGCATGGGAACGCGCGCTCGACCTGCAGTTCGGCAAGAAGGATGATTCGTTCTTCCTGCAGAAAATGGCCGACGCCTACGAGCGCATCGGGGATTCGCGGACGGCGGCAATCTGCCGGGAAGAATCGCTCAAGGCAGTTTCCTAAAACCTGCCCTTCCAGTGTATAACGAGGTTCAAGATATGATTCGGCTGAAGAATGCAAAAGAAATCGACGGAATCCGCAAAAGCTGCCACCTGCTTGCGGATTTGTTCAACGAAATCATCCCCAAGGTAAAACCAGGGGTGACGACAAAGCAGATTGATGACTGGTGCGTGGAATTCATGCACCGCTTCGGCGGCAAGCCCGCATGGTACCAGGAAGGATTTCCGGGCGCAGCCTGCATCAGCATCAACGAGGAAGTCATCCACGGGATTCCTTCAAAGAAGCGCATTGTGCATGACGGCGACCTTGTGTCGCTGGACATCGGCATAAACCTGGGCGGCTACATATCCGACAGCACGCATACCGTCATGGTAGGCAGCGTAAAATCCGAGCACCGCAAGCTTGTGAAGGTTACGCGCGAAAGCCTGAACGCGGGCATCTTTGCATGCACGGCAGGGCACCGCATCAACGACATCACCAACGCGGTCTACGAAATTGCCCATGAGCAGAACGGCTACGGCGTGGTCTACGATTACTGCGGGCACGGCGTAGGGCTTGAGGTACACGAAGACCCGTCCATCCCCAACTGCCCCAGCCACGGCCCCAACCCGCGCATACAGGCAGGCATGGTGCTCGCCATCGAACCGATGATTAACGAAGGCACCGACGACGTTATCACCGGGGCAGACGGCAGCGACTGGACAGTCACAACAGCGGACGGCAGCTGGAGCTGCCACGAGGAGCACACGGTTGCGGTCTTCCCCGACCACACGGAAATCCTGACCGATTTGGACTACAACGGAAATTCCTGTCTGAAGGGAACCACTTTATAGGGAACGCTGAAAGGAGCAGAAGCATGGCAGGGCAGCAGGAGAACAAAGGAACGGCAGACGCGCAGAAAGGCACCGCATACCGGATGTGGCCGCTGCTCTGCGCAATCATCACGGGCTGGGGAACGGCCATCGGCTGCAGCATGGCATGGGGCCGGGCCACAAATCCCCGCGCCGTCCTGCTGGGGCTGGCTGCAACGGCAGCAGGGGCGCTCATCGGCATTGCCCTGCGCCGGACTGCGGGGCGCCGCACGCTGTCCCTTGGCATCAGCCTGATTTTGTTTGCCGCCGCCACGGCTGCGGGGAAATACCTTTCGTCGGACACGTGGATTGTGCAGAGCAAGTGGCCCGTGCACGAAATCGGCCGCACAAGCTTTGCCTATCCTTCGACCGTGTTCAAGGAGCGCAAGGTTAAAGATGACCTGCTTGCAAACGGCAGCGTGAGCATCTTCAGCAACGAAAACCTTAAGCGGAATGTCACCTACATGGTGTACGATTTTTCCGGGGACTACCCCGCACTGGCAGGCTGCCTTGAAAGCGCGCTGGTCGGCATGCTGGCAGCATACAAGGCGCAGTTTGTCATGTGGGACGAAAATGCGGCAATCTCGGACACGCAGATAAAGGCCCGCTTTGCCTACACGCGCATGGGAAACACCTACACCGGCATTGCCTATGCCGCAGCAGACGGCGCGCACTACGAGCTGGTCATGTTCATGCCGCTTACCAAGGCCTATTCAGAAGCCTTCCTGCAGCGCATCGAAAGCGAAATCCACACAAAAGAATAGACCTGTCCGGAAACTGAAGTTTCCGAACAGCTTTAATAGTTTGCCGGGGGCGTCCCTCCCCTAACTTGACGGGGCACGGGGACATTCCCCGGGAAAATAGCAAAATAATAGTAGAAAAAAGCGCGCCTTTATGCTATGCTTCCTGCGATATTTCTGGACGGGGGAGCAGGCCCGGGTGTGCCCTGCGGCAGCGCCTTCCCCTGCCAAGAGGGGGATAAACATGGCCAAGATTCAGATGAAGAACGCCGTCGCAGAACTTGATGGCGACGAGATGACCCGTGTGCTCTGGAAGGTGATAAAGGACAAGCTGCTGCTGCCCTTCGTCGACCTCAAGACCGAGTACTTCGACCTTTCCATCACCGAACGCGACAAAACGGACGACAAGGTGACCTACGATGCCGCCGCCGCAATCAAACGGCTGGGCGTGGGCGTCAAATGCGCCACCATCACCAGCAATGCCGCCCGCCTGAAGGAATACAACCTGACGCACCTGACTCCCAGCCCCAACGGCATCCTCCGCGGGGAACTCGACGGCACGGTGTTCCGCGCCCCGATTTTTGTAAAGAACATCCACTGCAACGTAAAAAGCTGGGCAAAACCCATCGTGCTGGGCCGCCATGCCTACGGCGACGTCTACAAAAACTGCGAAATAAAGACACCCGGCGCAGGCAAGGCTGAACTTGTGTTCACCGGCGCAGACGGCACGGAAATCCGCAAGACCATCATGGAAATGAAGGGCCCCGGCATCATTCAGGGCATCCACAACCTGGACGCATCCATCGCCAGCTTTGCACGCTGCTGCTGCCGCTATGCACTGGACAAAAAAATCAGCATCTGGTTCGGCGCAAAAGACACCATCAGCAAGACATACGACGGCAATTTCAAGGCGATTTTCCAGAAAGTCTACGACGAGGAATTCAAGCCGCAGTTCGAAGCAGCCGGCATAGAATATTTCTACACGCTGATTGACGACGCCGTGGCACGCATCATGAAGAGCGACGGCGGCATGCTGTGGGCCTGCAAGAACTACGACGGCGACGTTATGAGCGACATGATTGCCTCTGCATGCGGCAGCCTTGCCATGATGACGTCCGTGCTGGTAAGCCCCAACGGTGAATTCGAATACGAAGCAAGCCACGGCACCGTGCAGAAGCACTACTACCGCTACCAGAAGGGAGAGAAGACCAGCACGAACCCGGTCGCACTCATCTTTGCGTGGACAGGTGCACTTGCAAAGCGCGCGGAGCTTGACGGCACGCCGGAACTGAAGGAATTTGCACAGAAGCTTGAAAAGGCAACGCTGGGCACCATCGAAGACGGCATCATGACAGGCGACCTTGCACGCCTTGCCGAACCTGCTGCAAAGCGCGTGGTTGACAGCTGGGTGTTCATCGACGAAATCGCATCCCGCCTGTAGGCTGGCACTGCCCCGCGGACAAAAAAACGCCCCTTCGGACTTCCGAAGAGGCGTTTTTTTTCAGGGCAACAGGCAGCGGGCACTAAATAACGCCGCCCCAGGGAATGCCGGAGTGCGCGCAGAGGGCTTCGTATTCGGCGCGGTCGGCGGGAGTCCGGCAGGCGGTCACAAAGAAACTCATGTCCGGCGGAAGCTTCGCGTCCGGCGGAAGCTTCGCGTCCGGCGGAAGCTTCGCGTCCGGCGGAAACTTTGTGTCCAGCGGAAACTTCGTGTCCGGCGGCAGTTTTCCGGCCTGCGGGGGCAGCCCTTCTGCAGGGGAATTGCCGTGCGGCAGTCCCGCCAGACAGGGGGATTCCACGCGGAGCGCCTGGTTTGCAACACCATCGCGGCTGTCGACCACCTGCACGCCGGGACCTGCCGCCTCCTTTACTTCCTGCGCAATGTGCGTAAAATGCGTACAGCCAAGAATTATGGTGTCGCAGCCGTTGGCGGCAAAGTAGCTGACGGCGGGCTGCACTGCGGCAAGGCGCTCCGCTTTTCCGGCCGCAAAGAAACGGTGCTCCACAAATGCTACCAGATCCGGGTCGCCCCGGCTGAATACCGTGCAGTCGCCCGCAAAATCCGCAATAAGCTTTGCAGAATAAGGATGGTTCACCGAGGCATTCGTTGCAAGAAAGCCGATGCGCCGGTTTTTCGAAACGCGGGCGGCAAGGCGGATGGCGGGGACGGTGCCCACAATCGGCACGTCGGGGAAGCTCCGGCGGAGCGCGCTGAGCGCAGTAACGCTGATGGTGTTGCAGGCAATCACGACGGCGCAGGGGTGCCAGCGCGTGATGATGGTGCGCACGGCCTCTTCCGCGCAGGCAATAATTTCGTCCCCGCTTTTTTCGCCGTAGGGAAAATGCGCGGAATCGCCCAGGTACACGCAGCGCGCGGAAGGGCGTTTTTCTTTCAGGGCAAGCATATAGGGGATTCCCCCTGTACCGCTGTCAAGGAATGCAAAATCTATGCAAGCGTTCATGGTCCTTACGCCCCTGCTCAGATAGAAAAAAGGGAGTCAAGCTTTTTCAGCGCGGCGGCTTTTTTTGCGGCAGCAGACTGCGCGGCCGTTTTACCGCCAAAATCCGCACGGATTTTGAAGGAGGCGCAGAAATTAGCGCGTTCCTTGTCCGCCACCAGCTCATCGACGGTCTCGTGGCAGTCATAGTGGCTGCCCGGCTCATAGTACACGCAGTTGCGGCAGGAATGCAGGTCAGCCCCGCAGACAGGGCAGGCCGCGCTCCGCGTAACGGGCACGCCCGCATCGACATCAGTTCCACACTTCCAACACATGGCTTCAATTCTAGCCATTTGACTAAATGTTTTCAATAGCGTAAAGTAATAGTATGTACAACTTGACCATCTGCCAGCACCCCGGCTGCACGCGCTACGCAATTTCCTCGTTCGACACCGCAGGAAACCCTGTGGAAGGCATCGGCTACTGCCTGGAGCACCAGCCGGACATCGAGGAAACCCTGCACAACTTCCGGAACTACATCAGGACCCATGAAAAACTCATCGGGCTGAGTGCAAGCGGCCTTACGGTGCATGACATTGACCTGAGCGGGAAAAAGCTGTTCGGCTGCAACTTCCAGCACTGCACTTTTACCAACGTGCATGCGTCGCACCTGCGCGCCAGAATGTGCATGATGGACTTTTCCACCTTTACGGACTGCAACATTCTTGACTCAAACCTGCAGTTTACGTCTTTTTCCGGCTCGCGCTTTGTGCACATCCTGCATACGGGCAGCGACCTTATCCACAACAACTACAACGGCATCACGGCGTATCAGTGCAGCTTTGACGACAGCGACCTGTACAACAGCCGCTTTATCAAGGCAATCCTCATAAACACGTCCATGGCAAACTGCAACCTGAAGAAAACCGTTTTCTACGAATCAATGCGTGACGGCGTATCGTTCAAGATGTCAAACACACGGGAAGCACTCATCGACCGCGAAAAGGGCGGCATGATGGGCGACTTCGGCGCAAACTATTCTCTTGAAGAAGACCTGGGGACAATGCTGTGAAAATATACTTCCACCTGAGCCTAGAAGAATTCACCAACAGCTACGTGATAGTGAACGAGCTGCCCTCCGTGCGGCAGGCAATCATCATCGATCCGGGGAAAATTTCGCCGGACATCATCCGGCAGCTGGAAGACGGCAACTACACCTTGACGGCGGTGCTCGTCACGCACAACCACCGGAACCACGTGCTCGGCCTGCCGACGCTCAACAAAATTTATTCGCCCCGGGTCTATGCTGCGGACTACGAAATTGCGGGAACCCCGGCAATCGTGCTGAACGGTGACGGAAAGATTTCGCTGGCGGGGCTGGACATTTCCTACTTTTCCGTGCCGGGACATTCCTTTGACAGCATGGTGTTCAAAATAGGAAACGTGATGTTCACCGGCGATACCCTTACCTCCGGCGTCATCGGAGAAACTTCGAGCAAGTATTCAAAGAAGCTGCTCTGCGACAACATCCGCGCAAAGATTTTTTCCCAGACGGACGACACCGTCATCATGCCGGGCCACGGTCCGCCAACAACGGTAGGTGCGGAAAAGCTTTACAACCTGGACATGAGCGCTACTGGCTCTGCTTTGAGATAAGGCTTACGCGCCCTGCGGCAAAACCGTAGTGCGTAAACGCCCACTCGTTCAGCGCCTCCGCGGCCTGCAGGAAGGGGCGGGCGTTTGTGTCCCGCACATAGCCGGTCAGGTCGGGGCGGCGGGAATTCAGCGTCTGCCACTCAGCTTTTTTCAGGAAATAGTCCTGCACGCTCCGCACGTTCTGCTGCATCAGGTACGCCATGAATTCGTTGCGCATCAGGTAGTCGTCGTGGCGGTCGTAGCCCAGGCTGGGGTAGGTTTCCCAGTACGTCTTCAGGAATTCCATACTCCGCGAATCAAAGGAATCGTAGAGCCGGGAAACTTCTTCCCTAAAGCTGGCGTCCGTGAAAAAGATGCCGTGCCAGCTTTCGTGGGCAAGGAATTCCCAGCGCAGGTAATCCGGGGATTCGCGCGAAAATGATATGAGCGCACCTTCGCCGGGAAGGAAGCTGCCCTCCTCCCCGCGGACAATCACTCCGTTTGCAAGCAGGATACCGCACAGATTCTGTTCGCGTGCATTCAGCCTGAACTGCTGCTGCGCCGCCGCGGTAAAAAACGCAGCAAGGTCGTCAGCCTTGTAGTCGTGCGCGTTGTAGCCGTGGCGGTTTTCCACAAAATCGTCGCTGACCAGCGTGCCCTTGTAACCCGCCTTTTCCACAAAGTAAGCAAGCCGCGTCAGGTATTCGTTCTGCACCTTGTAGCTGGCAAAATCGAAGAAAAGCACGTGGGGCACTTCCGCCCACTCGTACAGCTCATAGTCCGCAAAGCGCCAGTTCTTCCGCGGCCAGCTCATGATGAGCCCCAGATCCGTTACGTAAGGCGTGGTAACGGCGCCGTTTTCAAGCGAAGCCGGAGCGGGCGGCTGCCGCAGCATAACGGCAGTGATGTGCGCGGCGTTTTCGCCGGGGCGGAAGCTACCAAAGGGTGAACTCAGCCCGGCGGTCTGGACGACAATCTGCTTCTGCTGCATGGTGCGCCGGACAACAATGGAGTCCTTCCCGTAGCTGAAAGTCAGCTGCGGCTGCTTGCGGTACGTGCCGGGGTCTTCAAGCGGCGCAAGGGCAAGCACCAGTTCCGGAGGACGGCGGAACAGTTTTTCGGCCCCGGGAAAATCAGTGGAAACAGAATCCGCCTGCAGCGCGCCGCCGTCCGGCCCCACTGCATAGAGGGGAACGGCGCCGCTCTTATCCCAGCCGATGAGCGGTTCTGCAAACTGCACGGAGCGCAGCGCATAGGGTTTGGTGCCGTGCACAAAAAAGCCGGAAGGAATTTCCCCGCCAGGAACAATGCACAGGGCAACGGAAAATTTGACGGCGCCGTCGGGGGAATCCAGCTGCGAAAAATCCCCCGTAACCATGGCGCGGCCGGGCGCAATGCTGCCCGAACCGTCTTTTGCGGCATAGGAAAAACCGAATTCAAAGGGCAGTTCCTTTTCGCCGTTCTTTTTGCGCTGGGTAATTTCTATGACGGCGCGGAGCGAAGCGCCTCCGTTCCGGTGCATCAGGTTTTCCAGGTGCGCACGCTGGTTTTCCGTAAATTTATAGTAGAGTGAAGAATTTTTTGAAGGGTCGGTTACGCGGGCCTTCACTGCCTGGCGGTTCAGCGCAATAAGGCTTTCGCCGTTCAGGCCGAGGGAGGTGCTTGTCCTGAAAAAATTGTCCGTGATAAAGTACGCAGAGCCCAGGAAAAACAGGGCAGTCAGCAGGAGGAACACGGCATCAATAATCTTCTTTTTCATAGGCTGATACTACACTTTTTCCCGGATTTATTCTACACTACGCGGCATGAAAGCATTTGTTCCGCACAAGGACACGCTGCTGCTGCTGGCAAAGGCGCAGCGTGCATACATCGATGCATATAATTCGCAGGCAGAGGCCGGCGGCTTCCTGCTGCCCCGCTATCCGCTCTGGGCATTTGCGGAAGAACTGCCGGAAGCAGTCACCGGCTGCACGATACATGCGCCGCAGGCCGACGGCAGCAGCGCAGTGTTCCCGGTAGAACTGGAGGCGGCCGGCAGCAGCATGCAGCTGCACATCGTGTTTGCAGAGCAGGAAGGGAGTGGCAGCGGCTGCTGCGGGCTGCCCGGCATGCAGGATTTCCCCGCGGGCGGCGCCGGGAATCAGTTTCCGCTCAGGCCGCGCACATTCCGCACGGGAACTGTCGTGCTGCAGGACAACGGCTGGCAGCTCTTCGACGAGCGCTGGCACAAAACCAAGCAGCTCAGCACATGACTTTGGCGCCGCGGTCCATGGCGGAAAGGCCGGACTTGAGCAGCTCCAGAATGCCGTAGGGGGCAAGCAGGTTGATGAGGGACGTTATCTTGTCCTCGCTGCCGGTTGCCTCCACGATGAGCGAATTTTCTGCCACGTCAACGATGTGCGCGCGGAAAATGTTGCATGTTTCGATGATGACGGCGCGTTTGGTTCCGTCCGCCTTTACCTTGATGAGCGCCATTTCGCGCTGCGTGGTAGCAGCGGGGTCGCAGTGCTCGATGGAGATGACTTCAACCAGCTTGGACAGCTGCTTTTCAATCTGCTCCAGCGTATACTCGTCGCCGCGCACAACGATGGTCATGCGTGACTTTCCGGGATCCTGCGTTTCGCAGACGGTCAGCGAGTCAATATTGTAGCCGCGGCGGCTGAACAGCCCCGACACACGGCTCAGAACACCGGCATGGTTTTCAACAAGCACTGACAGCACATATCTCTTTTCCATAAAATCTCCTGAAAAATTGCCTAAAGGCGTTGGAATATCCTCTCTCTTAACTATATATGAATTCTGTAAAAAATCAAGGGAGCAGGCGGCAGGCGATACGCAGTCTGCCCCCGCCTCCAGCTCCTAGTGGTGCGCTTCGGCATACATACCGAGCAGGCGCACGTCTTCCGCTTTTTCGCGCAGGCTGCCCAGCAGGCGCTGCACGCAGCTTTCCGCATCGCCGTTTTCCGGGGTCAGCTCGGCATCCGCGTAGAACCAGTAGCGCCACGGCTCCCCCGCAATGGGGCGCGACTCCAGCCGCGTCAGGTTCAGGCGCTGGGTGTTGAAAATCCCCAGAATATTGTACAGCGCCCCCGGCTCGTTCTTCGTCTTAAAGATGAAGCTTGCCATATTGGGAGCGATGTTCAGCTCGCGGGATACGCGGCGGCGCACGGCTGCATTGGACTGAATGACCACAAAGCGCGTAAAGTTGCCGGGGTCGTCCTCGATGTCTTCCGCAAGCACGGAAAGCCCGTAAATCTGCGCGTTCACCGGACTTGCAATGGCGGCATTCTCCGCAGACTTGAGCGAAGCCACCTGCTGCGCCGCAGTTGCCGTAGAAACAGAGTCGATGAGCGCCCAGCTGCGGTGCCCGTCAAGGAATTTGCGGCACTGGCTGAGCGCCTGCGGGTGGGAAAACACATTCTTCACATCGGCAAGGGAAGCGCCCTTTGTTCCCAGAAGCGCGTGGCGGATATTCAGCGTCACCGCCCCCACAATGCTCACATCCTCAAAGCGGGAAAAATTATCGTAGTTCTGGTACACGGAACCGGCAAGGCTGTTTTCGATAGGCACCATGCCGTAGTCCGCCTTGCCGTCGGTCACAAACTGGAAGATGTCGCTGAAGGAATCCACCGCAAGGCTTTCCGCGTCCGCCGCATCAAAGTAGCGCGAAATGGCCTGCTCTGCATACGCTCCGCGCTTGCCGCTGTAGGCAACCACCACCTTGGGGGCAGCTTCCTGCCGGATATGCGCCACAGCCCTGCCCATAACCGGCGCAAAGGCCTCTATGTCGTGCATCATCTTGTCAAACTGCTCGGGCAGAATGGACTGCGCGCCGTCAACGAGTGCCGCGCCGGGATTGTCGTGCACCTGGAGCATCAGTCCGTCAGCACGGGCGGCGATGGAGGCGGCACCCATCACCGGAATTTTGTCATGCCCGGCAACCGAGTGGCTGGGGTCAACGATGATGGGCAGATGCGTAAGCGCGCGGAGCACCGGCACTGCCGACAAATCAAGCGTGTTGCGCGTGGCGTGCTCAAAGGTACGGATGCCGCGTTCGCAGAGAATCACCTTGTCGGTGCCGCTGGAAAGCAGGTATTCCGCGGACATCAGCAGCTCTTCCAGAGTGGCGGAATGGCTGCGGCGCAGTATGACGGGCTTGCCGGTTGCCCCCACGTCCTTGAGCAGGTTAAAGTCCTGCATGTTGCGGGCGCCAATCTGGTACACGTCCACGTAATCGTTCATCAGGGGAATGAGCGCGGGCGACACGATTTCCGTTACCACCGGAAGCCCGTAGCATTCGCCGGCCTCCTTCAGGTAGGCAAGCCCCTGCTCGCCAAGCCCCTGGAAACTGTACGGAGAGGAGCTCTGCCCAAAGGTGCCGCCCCGCAGCATGACAGCCCCGCTCGCCGCCACGGATTTTGCCACAGAAAGAATCTGCTCCCGGCTTTCCACGGCGCGCGGCCCCGCAATCACGGCAATGCGCTGCCCGCCGATGCGGATTTTCTGCCCGCGGCTGTTCGGCACTTCCACCACCGTGTTGTCCCGCTTGAATTCGCGGCTCGCCATTTTGTACGGCCGGGCAATGGGAATGACGGACGCAACGCCCGCAAGCCCTTCCAGTTCCTGGCGGTCGGCAGTGCCGCGCCCCACCGCCGCAATAACGGTGTCTTCCTCGCCCTCAATTTCGTTCAGGCGGTATTTCTTCTTTGTGAGGAAATCTTTTATGCCCGTCTTCTGGGCTTCCGTAATGTCTTTCTTAAGAACAATGACCATGGTAGTCTCTCCGGGAACCCGGAATGCAGCTGCATGTTCCGGGCTGAAAAAGATGGGGGCTGAGCGGAAAGCGGCCGCAGCCTTCCCCGCGGCTCAGTTTCCGGGCAGCAGTTGCAGGCGGCAACAGCCGGCATGCCGCACCGGCAACTGCCACCGCCGCCAAATATGCTAGCAGCCGCAGGTATTCCAGCTGACGGTGCGCAGGATGTCGCCGAACACGCCCGCCGCCGTTACACCCGCACCGGCGCCGTAGCCGCGCACCGTAAGCGGAATGGGGTTGTAGCGCGCCGTGGTAAACACAAAGGCGTTCTCGCCGCCCTTTACGCCGTA
>CADCQA010000256.1 GCA_902803415.1 uncultured Spirochaetaceae bacterium
ATGCGCACTCGGCACTACGGAGGACTTCAGCGAATTGAAGTACGAGGCAGCAAGCTCCTCCAGACGCGCGGTATCCGAAAAATCGGTGCCCGTCAGGCAGTCACACAGCAGGCGGAATGCATCGGCGGCGCGTTCTTCCAGCACCTTGAACCTGAACACCACCCAGTCCCGGCCGATATACGGCTCAGTTTCCTTACGCTGCACGGAGCAGTCCGGCACATGGAGAGTGCTGGTATATGCACCAAAGCCGCCGGTCGTACTGCCGACCAGCGCCGCCGCCTCGTCCCAGGGAATGCCCTTCCAGCCGACCTGCGGAACGGCATACGCAAGAAACGGCAGATACGGATAATCGGCGGCAGGAAGCGTATCCGCCGGAAACGACAGCTCAAAGTAAACAATACCGTTCGTCGGCTCGCGGCTTACGTACAGGGGCACCCCCAGCACCTCAGTCTTCCTGAGCGACGGCTTTTCCATCGTGGCGTCAAGATCGGCAATGCTGATTCCCGGCACCCGGGCTGCATTTTTTTCATCCGAATCATCATTCTGGAAAGCATGCATCGCTTCCAGCTCCCGGCGGGCGCGGGTAAGCCCCTTTGCCGCAAGGAGTGCACCGGCAGCCGCAGATTCGGCGCGGGCACGGCTCCTGCTCCAGCGGGCGGAAGGCACCACGGTAACAAGCGAACGAAGTTCGTTCTGCAGCAGGTGGGTGCGGATCAAGTCCGTCAGGTAGGACGGCTGCTCCTCAATCCTGCGGCGGAGTACGGCAAATTCACTGCGGAACAGCAGCGTTTCCCAGGGCTTTGCGCCATACAGCCAGCCGCGCAGGCAGCGCCGCAGCAATACAATCGAATACGGATTGCCGTCCGGCCGCTTGATTTCGCGGTTGCTGAATTCAAAGGCCATGGCGGTACGCTCAATATCTTCCCGCGGTATGCCCGTCCGGCACAGCTTCTCAAGTACGGCAAAAACCGCTTTCTGCACCTTTGCGGCATGCTTCTTCTCTACCCCGCGCAGGGCAAAGCAGATGGTGGGGAAGCGGCAGCCCAGATCCATGCCGGTCTGCGGCCCAATGTCTTCGCCCAGACCGCTTTCCAGCAGCGCCTTTGCCACCGGCGCACAGTCATCCCCCCACAGCAGCTCGTCAAGGAAGAAGAGCTCCATGGAAAAGCGCGAAATATTTACGGCATCAAGGGAACGGGCCGTGCGCCAGACAAGCGAGACAATGCCCTTTCCCCCGCTGCCGGCGGAAGCATCATCAGCATCGGCAGGCCCCTGCGCATGCACGCGCGGCAGGGGGGCACGGGGAACATCTGTACGCGGCCACGGAACAGCCCGGCCTCCGTCCCCCAGGCGCTGCATAACGGCGGCGTCGATAAAGTCCAGCTGCTCTTCGGTGGGAATATTACCATAAAGGAAAAGGCGGCAGTTGCGCGCGCAGTAATGCCTGCGGTGGTAGGCGCGCAGGCGCTGCAGGGTCAGCGACGGTATGGCAAGCGGATCGCCGCCGGAATCACAGGCATAGCTGGTGCCGCCAAGGACAGCCCGCTCAATTTCGTCTGATGCAACGCGCTCAAAGGATGCATAGTTGCCCTTCATCTCATTGTAGACGACGCCCTGGAGCACCGGGGCACCGTCCGCGCCGGGTTCCAGGCGGCAGCATTCCTGGGAAAAGATTTCAGGACGCAGCAGGGGAAAGAACACGGCATCCGCATACACGGAAAACAGGTTGAAATAATCCGCCTTTACGTAGGAACTTGCGGGGAACACCGTATGGTCGCTGGCCGTATATGCGTTCAGGTAGGTATTGACGCTCTGGTTGGACAGCCGCAGGAAGGGATCCTTGAGCGGATATTTTTCCGACCCGCAGAGCACGCTGTGCTCCAGTACGTGGGCGGCACCGGTGCTGTCACGGCTGGGCGTCCTGAAGGCAAAGGCAAAAAGGTTTTCCTTGTCATCGTTGAGCAGATGGAAGACTTCCATGCCGGTGCGTTCGTGGCGCAGGTAGATTCCACTGGAACTGCAATCCTCCACGGGAACAATATCCAGCACCCGGAAGCCTTTGTAGATCTGGTTCCGCTCCATCATACGTAGATTTCACCGTCATCACGGCCCTCCACGCGGAGCTCGCCGCATTCCCAGGCACGGCGCAGGTCGGCAAAGAACTGGGAAGTTATCTTTTCGCACTCTGCACGCGGAGCAAGAGGATTAAGCTGCTCGTCTTCAAGGATGGTATCGCCGCGGTGGCGTGAAAGGTTGTACAGGATTTTCTGGCGGAATTCCTGACTCTTGCCGCGGATAAGGTTCACAATGTCACGGTCATCCATGTCATGCAGCTTGTTCTGCAGGAAACGGTCATCCGCCCCGATGATGTCTTCCTCGGTAAAGAGCCGCTTGCGCAGGTCGGCACCCAGCTCCGGATCCTCGCTGCTGAGCGTGGCAATGATGGATGTTTCCGCCTGCGGATCCATGCGCTTAAGAATCTGTGCAAGTACACCGCGCCCGTCAAGGTTCTGCGTGTTTTCCGTGTTCTGCATGAGCAGCTTCTCGTGCAGGCTCTTGTTTACGCTTTCCAGCACGGCGGGGGCAACGGGCTTCATCTTTGCAAGGCGCAGGATGATGTGCCCCTTGGTTTTCTCGTCCATTGCATTGAGTACGGCAGCGGCCTTCTTCGGCTCTATCTGCGACAGCACCAGCGACTGCACGGCCTCGCTTTCGCCGTTGAGCAGCACCCCGATGCGGGCGGCATCAGCATCGGCAAGGTAATCAAAGGGTTTTCCGTTGGGGAATGCAACGGTCTTTTCCAGCAGGGACTCTGCTTTCTCGGAGCCGTATGCCTTGGTGAGTATAGTGCGCGCCGTGTCCACCCCGCCGCTTTCGCGTGCCTGGTCGAGCAGCGTCTGGAATTCCGCAAGAATCTGCTCGGATTCCTCCGGGGAAACATGGCGGATGGAAGCGATTTCAGGGATGATTTTTTCGGTCTGTTCTTCGGTCAGGTGCGGAAGGATTTTTGCAGCCTCGTCAACCCCGATAATGACAAGGAATTTCGCCACGCGGCGGTAAATGCTGTCCTGCTGCCCCGGCTCGCGCGGCTGCTCCGGCACCTTTATAAGCCCGCCGGACGTCAGCCCTGCAGCGGCTTTTCTTACATCGTCCGCAGAAGGACTTACTTTTTTGCTGTACCAGATGCCGGTGCGGGCGGCAATCTTCGCCTGTTCAAGGTTTTCCTGCTCCGCGTGATCCTGCGCAAGGATTTCACCGACGCGGCTGTTCACTTTCTCAAAAACCGGCTTGTGCACCAGGGGAACATGCCCCGGTTCAGCACTGCGGCGGATTTCCCGTGATACACTGGCAGGCTTACTGCCGCCGGCTTTATTGCCGCCGGCTTTATTGCCGCCGGCTTTATTGCCGCCGGCTTTTAAGCCGCCGGCAGTAATGCCGCTATCTTTGTTTCCTTCGTCCGAAGCCTTGCGGTAGGCGTTCAGCCTGTAATCATCCAAATTCATAGTTCTATTCTAAGCCATAGTGCCATTCTTTACAAGTGAGGCAGCCCCCGCCGCAGGCAGCTTTGCCCGGCAGGCGGCCTAGAACAGGCGCTCGCCGCTGAACACGCACTGATTCCGGCCGTTATGCTTGGCAATGTACAGGTTTGCGTCGGCTTCCTTTACGAACATTTCAAGGGAGCCGGACAAATCGCCGGAAATCCCCGCGCTCACCGTTATCGGCTTGCCGTCAATCTTCAGCTCGGTACGGACATGCTCAAAGATGGAACGGAGCACCTTTACCGTGTCGTCAAAATCAAAGCGGCTCAGCACAAAGAATTCCTCGCCGCCGTAACGGAAAAAGCGGAATTCATTGGAGGCAGCGCGCTTGAACAGGGCTGCAAGCTCCTGGAGCTTCCGGTCCCCTTCCTGGTGCCCGTAAACGTCGTTTATCTGCTTAAAATGATCGATGTCAAACATAATGCCGTAGCGGAAATTCCGCAGGGCAAGCTCCTCGTCCAGCTTGCGCCGGTTGGGCAGTCCCGTCAGCTCGTCCCGGGAGGCAAGCTCCTCGTAGCGCTTTTCCGCCTCCTGTATCGCACGGCGCTCCTTCAGCAGGACGGTGATGCAGCTCCGCGTGGTAAAGAACACAAAAAGCCAGGTTGCAGAAAAACCGATGAGCAGCGGCACAATGTTCACGGAATGATAGTCGCGCCCAAAGGGAAGCACCCCGCGGTATGACAGGAACATCAGCAGGTCGTAGACGGCAAGGCACGCAATGGGATAGGCCATCTGGCGGAGTTTCCGCACGGAAAAGCCGAATGATGCGGCTATGCAGAAGAAATAGTAGATGAAGGTGCCGCCCATGCCGCCGGACGTGATGAAAATGCAGGGAAAGAGCATAAGCCCGATGATGATGGAAATGACAACGCTGTACTCATTGTAGCGCTTTCTCCGGAACAGGAATACGGCAACAAGGACAATCGATACAAGGCACAGGAACGTGACACCGCCGTCAAGGCATTTCATCAGGCCGTCCGGGGAAAACAGAACGGCAGCTGCCAGCCCGAACAAGTTGGAAACCGTACCGAACGAGAACAGTATGAGTGCCAGCATGGCATCAAAGGAACCGAGCAGGTCTTCGTCAACAGCCCCCTGAAACCATGATAAAAAAGTCCGCTTGCCGAACATCGCGTCCCGGAACAGCCCTAGCGGCGGCTCCTAAACCTCCCTCAAATCAAATCAGGGCAGACGGCAGCATTCCGCAATGTCCAGAAACCGTCCGCGCATAATCGTGGAACTTTTTTATCTTCACTCGTATCAGCGGACAGCCTGAAAACTGCAATTTTCAAACTGCCCTAGTATCATATTAGTATAAAATTCACAAAATAGCAACTGCCAATTTGAAAATCTCAGGCTTCCGTGCTATACTTGCTGCATGAAATTCCTCCAGACCGGCGACTGGCACCTTGGCAAGACATTCTTCGAACAGCCGCTCATCGATGACCAGCAGCATTTTCTTGCGCAGGTAACGGAGGAGCTGCAGCGCGCCTGCACGGCGGGCAGCCCCTACGATGCGCTCATCGTACCCGGCGACGTGTACGACCGGGCTGTTCCGCCCCCGGAAGCCGTATCGCTCCTGAGCACATTCCTTACCGGCACAAACCATGCATTTCCCCGGCTGCATATATTCCTGCTCGCGGGCAACCACGACAGCGCAGAGCGGCTTTCCTTTGCAAAAGACATATTGTCGGCGCAGCGCATCCACATCTGCACGGACTGCAGCACCTTCACGGAGCCGGTTTTCGTGGCAGACGCGGAGGTATACCAGCTGCCGTTTCTGACGCCCGGCTGCATCAGGGCGGGGAATTCCGGCAGCGCAGATCTGTTCCAGGCGCC
>CADCQA010000257.1 GCA_902803415.1 uncultured Spirochaetaceae bacterium
GCTCAGGTCGGCGAGTTTAAAATCGCTCAAATAGCGCGATTTTAAACATCGCATTTTAGTGTAACCTGTTCTGAAACTGAAGTTTCCGAACAGGTTTACTACTCGATAACAGCGATGATGTCAGAATTCTTCAGGATAAGGTAATCTGCACCGTCAATCTTGATGGCAGTGCCGGCATACTTGTCGTACAGAATCTTCTCGCCCACCTTCACGGTAATCTTTTCCTTCTCGGTTCCCGGTCCGACAGCTTCCACTGTTGCCTGCTGGGTTTTCTCCTGAGCGGTGTCAGGAATGATGATTCCGCTTGCGGTCTTTGTCTCTGCCGCAACCTGCTTTACCAATACACGGTCTGCCAAAGGTCTGACTTTCATATAATCCTCCAAGGAATGTTTATTTAGTGAAAAAGAACCGGCGGCGGCGGTGTTCCGCTGCCGTACCGGTATATGTAATGTACTAAAAACAGAGCGGTATCGTCAAATTTTATTTTGCGTTTTGAATCTGCTTGAGCAAAAGCCGTGCCCGGTTATGGGACGGATTCAGGGACAGGGTATACTGCAGGGAACGGACGGCATCCTTGCTGTTGCCCATGCAATAGGATTCCACCGCCGAGCGGTACAGAATTTCAGCCTTCAGCAAGGGTTCGGATACCCGCGCCACAGCCTTGTTCAGCATGGAAAGCGCCTGCGGAGCGGCATTGTAGCCCGCGTAAATATTGCCAAGGTTAACGTAGGCATTCACCACCGAACTGTTCTGCCCGGACGTGCTCATAACCGGCGTGCGGGCTGAATAGTGGTCAATGATATAGCGGTACAGCGACTGCGCAGACACATAATCCTGCCCGTCGGCAGCAAAATAGGCGGCAAGCTCGCATTCCCACAGGGAAAGCCGCTCCGGGGTCAGGGCCGGCTCCACAAAGGCAGGCTGCGCTCCGTCTTCCGCCCCGCCATAGGCAGCACGCAGATAGTCCGAAAACAGGCGCTCCGCGTCCTGGCCGGCACCGTTATGCAGCAGCACCAGCAGGGCGTAGCGCATGACTTCCGGCGGGTACAGCGCAGCAGAGATATTGTTGTGCTCCAGGAGCCTCCACACGCGGGAGGCCTTTTCGCTCTTTTCAATCCCCGGTTCAGAGGCAGCAAGGATTTCCTCGCGCAGCACAATCAGCGAAGGAGATTTGTCCTGCTGCAGTGCAGCGTCAATGCGGGAAAGCACGTCGTCAAGCCCGACGACGGGAGCAGCATCCCGCTCCTCCATGCCGACGGTTCGCAGCCCTGCCTCGCGGAGCTGCAGGTACAGCGCATCCTCTTTCGGGCGGCGCTGCGATTCAAGCGCATATTCGCCGTATGCAGCAAGGCCGGGCACATACAGCGGGTAGTAGCTTACCAGCTCGTGCAGGCGCTCATACTGGACTGCAAGGTTGCCGGTGTTCCGCGCAAACAGTGCCGTATTCATGTACAGCAGGGGCAGCAGCTTACCCAGCGCCGGGGTCTTGTTCTGCACGTATGCCAGCATGTAGGGTGAATCGGGCGAAAGGATTTCCTCGCGCATCGCCTGCGCAGCGGCATCGTCACCAAGGATATAGTAATCGTCCGACATGAGCGCCTTCAGCTCTGCAGACTCCGCAATGTTCTTCCGGATTTCGCCGTCGTCAAGGGCATCTATGGCAAGCAAAGACTGCAGGCTTTCGGCATAGCGGGCGGAATCGTAGAAAAGAACGCCCCAGAAGAGCGCATCGTGCACCGTAGCAAGCTCGGACGGGTACAGGTCAGCGGCTTCATTATATCTGCCCTCCAGCATGAGCAGCAGGGCTGCATTCCGAATCCACTTGCTTATCCGCGTTCCGGTAAACGCATCGCAATACACGGGAATAAAGCGGTTATCAAGGAAAATTCCGTTGGGAAGCTCCGAAGCCTGCTCCGGGGACGGCTGTTTTTTGAAGAATGAAAAGAGGGATTTTTTGCGGGAAAAGAGTTCGTCGGCATCCGCACCCGTCAGGAGCGCCTGCCGCAGCACGGCCTCTGCATACAGGGAACCGTATTCCGTGCCGGAAAGCGGCACAGCCTTTTTGAAAGCCTCTGCAACCCGGTTCCGGCGCAGCAGGAAATTGCAGTATACTGCAAGAACAGCATTGTCCTTGGGAAAGCGCCGGAGCGTCTTCTGCAGGCATTTTTCAGCCCTGCTGTCCTCCCCAAGCAGCGCATAGCGCTTGTAGATTCCCAAGCGGTCGTAGGCGGTAAGCGCGCGTTTTTCCGCCCGCCCCAGCACGGACAGGGCCTGCTTTGTGTCCCCCTGCACAATGCAGGAATCCACAAGGTCAAGCTCCGTCGTTACGGAAGCGCCCTCCAGATGCGAAGAACGCACCTTCAGGGCGATGAATACCGCCGACGCAATGAGTGCCGCCAGCACCAGCAGCAGCACACAGATAACAATACGATGTCTTTTTTCACTCACTTTCAATCTCTCTGCGGATATGGTCAAGCACCGCGTTAATGAATTTAAATGAGTCATCCGTTCCGAATTCCTTCGAAAGTCCGATGGCCTCATCTATTATTATCGACGCAGAAGTATCTTTCTGATACAAAAGTGCAAAAACACTTATCCGGAGAATGGCAATTGAAACCTTGTTCACACGGTCGAATTCCCACTTACCCGTAAGATGACCCTTTATGAGAGAATCAATTTCCGCAAGATGATTGATAGTTCCAGAAATGACGAGGCGGGCAAAATCCACCTCTTCCTGATCATTTTTTTCTTCAGTCCATTTCAATGCTAAAAGCTCATCAAGGCTCTCGCCTCCCACATCGTAGGAGTAGAGAGCCTGAAAAGCCAATATACGCGCTTTTCTTCGAGACAATTACGTTTCCTTCCGCCTACTCTTTCCAGGCGAGCACCTTGTCCAGGGCATCACCGGTCTTCTTGCGGGTGACGGTCTTATCCGTTTCAAGGCTCTTTGCCAGATCCTGCGCGGCGGTTGAAAGGAACTGCTGCTGCTTCTGGGCAGTCACGCGCTGCTTGATAAAGTCATAGACGGTAACCGTGGAATCCGGTTCCACAACGTCGCTCAGCTCAAGCATCTTGGCATTGTACTTCTTAAGCACGGAATAGAACTGATAGTCTGAATCCGTTGAACTCAGGGCGCTCAGGTAACCGGCCTTGCGGTCAAAGAGCTCCAGAACCTTGTCATAAGACCAGCCCAGCATCTGTGCCTGCTCAGCAGTCTTTGCAACCACAAGATAACCTGCCTGGTATTTCTTGTTGTTGTCGTCGGAGGTCTTGATCTTCTCTTCCGCAGACTTGCTGTTCTTCTCATACTGAGAACGGAGGCTTTCAGCAAGCACCCGTGCAGATTCAGCATCCTTTCCCTTCGGCACGATGACGAGGAAAAGCTTTATCATGTCGTTCCACACGAATGTGGACTTGTTCATCTCGTAAGCCTTGCGGATTTCATCATCAGAAGCAACAACCTTGCGCATCTCGTCCTGCTTTTTCACCATGACGTAGTTCTGCGCAACAAGCTGATTCTTAAGGTAAGCCTTATACTCCTCCAGAGTCAGCCCGGTGCTTTCCTTCATGTACGCAGCAAGCGTCTTGCCGGTCTGCTTCTGGATGAACTCAGAGAGCTGAGCTTCCGTCACCTGCTGGCCGAGCTGCTGGCTGAAGGTGTTCAGGAACGTCTGATTCACCTGGCTGTCGGTAATGGTGATGTTTTCCTTTGCAGCTGCCTGAGCAACAAGCTTTTCAGAGATAAGAGATTCAAGAATCTGCTTCTTCTGGTCAACGGTAAAAGACTTTGCCCCAGTCTGCTTCTGAAGGAATTCAACCCGGGAGCGGAGCTCTTTCAGCGTTATCGTCTCAGACTTATTCAGCTTGACAATTGCGAGCGGCTGCAAATCATTCTGAGCGAAGACAGATGCTGCCAACGTGAGAAATAATGTTATTCCAATAAAAAGACGTTTCATAAAAAAAATCCTCTATACTATTCAGACAAGATTTCAGGAACAGCTGGCATTCCCGGTATCCCAAACATACAATAAACCCTCAAACCAGTCCATAGGTTACACCAAAATTATGCATCAAGCGGCAGGCCGCCCTCAATAGTGGCGCGGATGCGGCGCACACCGGCAGATGACGACTGTTCCTTGACAATCTTAAAGGTGCCGATCTGCGCAGTATGCTGCACATGCGGACCGCCGCAGACTTCCTTGCTGAACCATCCGTCGGCAGCCCCGATGGTGTAAACTTTGACCTGGCTGTCATATTTTTCGCCGAACAGGGCACGGGCACCCTGCTTCTTTGCTTCTTCAAGCGGCATGATTTCCATGGTGACCGGCAGGTCTTTTTTAATCTGCTCGTTCACGATTGCTTCAACCTGCGCAACTTCTTCCTTTGTCATGGCGCGGTGGAAGCTGAAATCGAAGCGCATGCGCTCCGCCGTTATATTTGAACCTTTCTGCGCAACCTCGTCGCCAAGCACGTTGACGAGCGCCTGCTGCAGCAGGTGCGTGGCGGTGTGGTACTTCGTGGTTATCTCGCTGTGGTCAACGAGACCGCCCTTGAAGGTACCGGCAGAAAGCGAACGGCTTTCCTCCTGGTGCTTTTTCTCCTCCGCCTTAAAGCCTTCCACGTCAACGGTCATGCCGTTTTCTGCCGCCATCTCTTCGGTAATCTCGATGGGGAAACCGAAGGTATCGTAGAGCCGGAATGCAACGCGGCCGGGAATAACCTTTTTCGGGTTCTTCTGAAGGTTAGGCAGAAGCTTCTGGAATTCGTTTTCGCCGGACTTGAGGGTTTTTCCGAATTTCTCTTCCTCAAGCGTCAGCTGCTCCTTTATGAAGGCTGCATGCTCCGGAAGCTCCGGATAGGCATCCTTGTACTCGCCGATGATGATTTCAGCCGGTTTTGCAAGGAAAGCGCCCTCCATACCGAGCTTTCTGCCGTAGCGGACGGCGCGGCGGATAATGCGGCGCAGAATGTAGCCTGCCCCGGTGCGGGCGGGAGTAACCGCCTGCGGGTCGCCAAGGATAAAGGTGGCAGTGCGCACGTGGTCGGCAATAATGCGGATTGCCGTATCATCGGCGGCATTTGCACCGTATTTTTTGCCGGAAAGCTCCTCAATGCAGCGGATAACCGGCTGGAATACGTCTGTTTCGTACACGGACTTCATGCCGTTCAGCACGGAAACCGTGCGCTCCACACCCATACCGGTGTCCACGCACTTGCGGGCCATCTCGTTATAGCGCCCCTGGGCATCCTTGTTGTAGCCCATGAACACATTGTTCCAGATTTCAAGGTACTTGCCGCAGTGGCAGCCGGGACGGCAGTCCGGGCCGCACTTAGGCTGACCGTTGTCATAGAAAATTTCCGTATCAGGGCCGCAGGGACCGGTCTGACCGGCGGGTCCCCACCAGTTGTCCTCGCGCGGAAGGAAGAAGATGTGGTCTTTTGCAATGCCCATCTCTTCCCAGCGTTTTGCCGCCTCTTCGTCACGGGGAATCTCGGTGCCGTTGGCATTTTCGCCCGCAAAAACGGTAACGCTCAGCTTTTCCTTCGGGATATTCAGATATTCGGGGGAAGTGAGGAATTCAAAACTGTATGCGATGGACTCCTGCTTGAAATACGCCCCCAACGACCAGTTGCCGAGCATTTCAAAAAAAGTCAGGTGGCTTGCGTCGCCGACAGAATCAATGTCACCGGTGCGGACACACTTCTGGTAATCCGTCAGCCTGTCCCCGGCGGGATGAGTCTCGCCCAGCAGATAGGGCACGAGCGGCTGCATACCGGCAGTCGTAAACAAGACAGTCGGGTCATTGTTCGGAAGCAGGGATTTTCCGCTGATTTCGGTATGCCCCTTTGATTTAAAGAACGCAATGTACTTAGAACGCAATTCACTAACGGTCATGGCGATACATAGTAGACTATAACGCGATTTTGTGCAAGCCCTGAACGCGCGCAGATTGCAGAAGAGCCCCGTCTCCAGAGAAAGGAGTGCTGCATAAAAAAAATGCACTCCCGGCAAAAAAATATCCAGGCACAGCAAAAGATTTTACGCTCCGGTTTTGCGCTGTATTCTATGGTATAAAAAAGTTTTCGGTATACTAGTATACTGCACACTATGCAAAAAACCGCAAAATATGCAGATAAATCGCACAATTTCACTTGCATTAAATTTTTTTTTGTGCAAGAATCGTTCCCGAACAAACAGGTGGGATGGGATAGATTTTTCGGGCCGGGGCACATGCAGCCTCCGCCCCTTGGAGAACCTTGTTATGGATTACGAGAGAAGCAACATGACAAAACTGCTCTGCGGTACACTGTCGCTGAGCGTCCTGCTGCTTGCCGCATGTTTTTCAACGGCTATTTTCCTGCCGTCTGACAACGACGCAAACATTGCCCCCGTGGGAAGCAGAAGCGCACCCGCGGAACAGCGGGATCCCGGCAGCCCCAGCAAAGAAAAAATGGAAGCACAGTTTCTTGCAGATGAGTTCATCACGGAAGCTGACGTAGGCTGCGAAATGGATTTTGAAATTGAGCGGGAACGGATTGACCCCGGCCTGCTGCTCTACCGCCAGCCGCAGAGCCGCATGGCAGTGGAATGGTTTTACAGCCAGATTACGGGCGACCGCGAAGTTGCGCTTGCCATCCTTGATGCGGCATCGCAGTTCAATGTGCCGCCGTCACTGGCATTCGCCCTTGCACACCGTGAAAGCCTTTTCAAACCGGACGTCAAGCATACAAATGTAAACGGCAGCATCGACCGCGGACTGTTCCAGCTGAACAGCAACTCCTTCCCCAAGCTGCGGGAAGAAGACTTTTACAATCCGCGCACATCTGCACACTACGGGCTTTCTCACCTGCACTTCTGCATGAAGAGCGCCGGAAATGAAATCGCGGCCCTTGCCATGTACAATGCAGGCGCAACCAAAGTGCAGAACAACGGCACTCCGCAGACAACGCTCAACTATATCTCTTATATAGAAAGCTACAAGTCTGAAATTGAAGAGAAATTCGCCGTGGAAGTGCTTGCATTCTATTCCACGGGCGCCGAAACAAACGAAAAGTACCTCGCTAAATTTTAAGCCGCGCGATAATGATGTAATAGGCAACGGCAAGCGGCACCGTTGCCGCCACCCATGCCAGCGGGTCGGCAGCACAGATACCCGTAAAACCAATCAGCTGCGGCAGCGTATAGGCTGCAACGGCACGGGCAGCAAGCTCAAAGACGCCGCCCATCAGCGGCCAGAAACCGCGTCCAATGCCTTGCAAAACATTGCGGTAAATGAACAGCACAAACAGCACCGGGAAGAAAAGCGCACAAATGTGCAGGTACTGCCGCGCAGACGACAAAATTTCTTCCCAGCGGGACGCATCCATGCTTTCCTTATCAAGGAAAATGCCGGTCATCTGGTCGCTCAGGCCCCACGCGAGCGCAGCCGCAAGCAGTGCAAAGCCCATGCTGATGGCAACCGCCTTGTTCACGCCTTCCCTGATGCGCGCCACATTGCCAGCTCCAAGGTTCTGCCCGCCGTAATTCGCCATCGTAATGCCCATCACTCCCGCAGCTACCGTCACCAGCTGGTTCACCTTCTGCGCTGCGGTTACGGCGGCAATCTTTGCCGCCCCGAATTTGTTCAGCGCGGCTTCAATGATGATGGTTCCCACCGCGGTAATGAAAAACTGCACGCCCATGTTCAGCCCGATTGACAGATGCCGCCACATAAAGGCCGGGTTCCACGCAAAATGCCTGCGCGACACATGCAGCGACGGATACTTTGCCACAATCCACACGAACGCAAGTACGCCGGACACAAACTGCGCAATGACCGTTGCCCAGGCGGCGCCTGCCACGCCCCAGCGGCATTTGGCAATAAACACAAGGTCAAGAACGATGTTCAGCACCGAAGAGACGATAAGAAAGTAGAGCGGCGTGCGGCTGTCTCCCACGGCACGAAGCACGCAGGAGCAGCCGTTATACAGCACAATGGACAAAATGCCAAGGAAAATGACGAATATGTAGTCGAATGAGGCCTGCATGATTTCCTGCGGCGTGTGGATGAGCCGCAGCAGAGGCATGGTAGACGCGCAGGCCGCAACGGTAAGCACCAGGCCCGTGGCGGCATTCAGCACAATATTCATGGCAACCGAGCAGCGCAGTCCTTCCGCATCCTGCGCCCCAAAACGCTGGGCGCTTATCACGGCAAAACCGCTTGTCATGCCGTACAAAAAGCCGAGCACCAGGAAATTCATCGCACCGGTGTTGCCCACGGCCGCAAGGGCATCTGCACCGAGCAGCCGCCCCACGATGATGGTGTCGCACATATTGTAGAGCTGCTGAAAAAGGCTTCCCAAAAGCGTAGGGAAGGAGAAGCGGAGGAGTATCGCAAACGGCTCCCCCTTTGTCATGTCCATAACTTTGTCTGAGCGCATGGAGCGAACTATAGCCAAAAAAAACGCTTTTGCCTAGTGGCGGAAAACCAAATAGAAATCCTGCATGACCATACAGAACCGGCAAACCGAAAAAAAAATGCGCTCCCAGCGGAAAAATGCCCGACACCGCGGGTTGTAACGCGAACGTTACAAAGGCGGCGCCGTTCATTTTTCCGCTTCCGCGCATTTTTCAGTTTACGGGATTCCTGCATTCTCCCTGTAGACCTATTCGATTTTCTTCTATATAATAGGCAGCATGGCAAAGACTGTTGACGATAAGAAAATCATTTTCACAATGGACAAGGTTTCCCGTGCCTATGGCACCAAGGTTGTCCTGAAGGACATAAGCATCTCGTATTACTACGGGGCAAAAATCGGTGTCGTCGGTGAAAACGGCGCAGGCAAATCATCCCTCTTCAAAATCCTTGCAGGGGTGGACACAGACTTCACGGGAGAAACCATCCTCTCGCCGGGCTACACTACCGGCTACCTTGAGCAGGAGCCCTACCTTGAACCGGGCAAAACCGTAAAAGAAATCGTCATGGAGGGCGTAAAGGACACAACCGACCTCCTTGCAGAATTTGACAAAGTGAACGAAGCGTTCGGCGACCCCGACGCGGATTATGATAAGCTGGGCGCCCGCCAGGCAGAGCTGCAGGAAAAGCTCGACGCGCTGGATGCGTGGAACCTTGATGCAAACCTGGAACTTGCTATGGACGCGCTCCGCTGCCCGCCGCCGGATCAGGTGGTAGACGTGCTTTCCGGGGGCGAACGCCGCCGCGTGGCACTGTGCCGCCTGCTGCTCCAGCAGCCGGACATCCTGCTGCTGGACGAACCGACCAACCACCTGGATGCCGAAACCGTCGCATGGCTGGAACGCCACCTGCAGTCATACAAGGGCACGGTCATCGCCGTGACCCATGACCGCTACTTCCTTGACAACGTGGCGGGCTGGATTCTTGAAATGGACAGAGGCGAAGGCTACCCCTTCAAGGGCAACTACTCTGCCTGGCTGGAAGCAAAACAGAAGCGCCTTGCACTGGAAGAAAAACAGGCATCCGTGCGCCGCAAGGAAATGGAAGAAGAGCTTGAGTGGATTCACGCAGGCGCCAAGGGACGGCAGGCAAAGCATAAGGAACACATCACCAAGTACGAGCAGCTCCTTGCAGAGGAAAGCAAGCGCGTTAAGCTGCGCGACAGCCAGATTTCCATCCCTGCCGGGCCGCGCCTGGGCAACGCCGTCATTGATGCCGAAAAACTCACCAAGTCATTCGGCGACCATCTGCTGTTTGACAACCTTGATTTCCATATCCCCGCTGGTGCGGTGGTCGGCATTGTCGGCCCCAACGGCGCGGGCAAAACCACACTGTTCAAGATGATTGCCAGCGCCGCCGGCCAGAAAGTCTCCATGCCGGACGGCAGCGAAGGCGAAGAAAAACCGGATGCAGGCAGCCTGAAAATCGGTTCCACGGTCAAGCTTGTCTATGTTGACCAGATGCGTTCAAAGCTCGACCCGGACAAAACCGTGTGGGAAATGCTTTCCGGCGGCGCCGACCTCATCAAGCTGGGTGCGGTGGACGAAAAAGGCCGCCCGATTAACGGCGCACTGCGCGAGGTAAACAGCCGCGCCTACTGCTCATGGTTCAACTTCAACGGTCCTGAGCAGAACAAGAAAATCAGCGTCCTTTCCGGCGGCGAAAAAAACCGCCTGAACATGGGCATGATGTTCAAGGAAGCAGGCAACGTACTTCTCCTTGACGAGCCGACGAACGACCTTGACATTGCCACCACGCGCTCACTGGAAGAAGCAATCAACAATTTTGCAGGCTGCGTGCTCGTCATCAGCCACGACCGCTACTTCCTTGACCGTATCTGCACGCACATCATTGCCTTCGAGAACAATTCCGAAGTCAAATGGTTTGAAGGCAACTGGAGCGAATATGCCGAATGGCGGCGCAAGATGCTCGGAGATGACGCGGACAGGCCGCACAAGACCGTCTACCGCAAGCTGGTACGCGCATGAAAAAGCTTCCCTCCGGCAAACTCGATGTCAGGATGATTGCGCTTGACCTTGACGACACGCTGCTCGACAAGGACACCCGCATCAGTGACGACAACGTGGCTGCACTGCAGGCAGCTGCAGCGCAGGGCATCTACGTGGTGCTCTGCTCCGGCAGGGCCGAGGACGCCATACTGCCCTACGTGCACCGGCTGGATATTGCCGGTACAGAGGCCGGCCGCTACCTTATCGCCATCAACGGCTGCAGCATATTTGACCTGCACCGGCGCGTGCAGATTTACAACCGCACGGTCAGCGGCAGCATCCTGCGCCATGCAAATGACGAAGCAAAGAAAGTCGGGCTCTTTGGGGAAGTCTACACGCCCACAACCATCTACATGCCGGAATCAACCGAGTGGACGGATCTGGACGTAAAGCTGTGCAAGCTCAAGGGCGAAGTGGTGCCGGACTTTGACAACTTCATCATGAAAGGCTTTTCAAAAATGCTCATTCCCGGCAAGCCGGAAGTGCTGCAGGAACTGCAGGCAAAGCTCAAGGCGGATTTCGGCAGGGACGCAGTGGTCTTCATCAGCAAGCCCTACTTCCTTGAAATTCTTCCGCCGGACTGCGGCAAGGGCGAAGCGCTCACCTGGCTAGCCGAACACACCGGCATAAAGCAGGAACAGACCATGGGCTTTGGCGACAGCATGAACGACGAAAGCATGATACGGATGGCAGGATACGGCATTGCCATGTGCAACGGCCTGCCGTACATTCAGGAAGCAGCAGATTTTGTAACCGAGCAGGACAACAACAACAGCGGCGTGGGCAACTTTATCAGGAAATACGTGCTTGCATGAAAGTGACTGCGGCGCTCAACCTGCATACAAGCCTGACGGCTTCCGCCGGGCAGGGACTGTCGCCCGTTAAGCTGGTAGAGCAGCTGAAGGAACGGAAGGTGCAGGTAGCAGCCCTCACGGATGTGAACACGGCGCTCAACTGCCCGGCCTTTGCCGTGCTCTGCCGCAGTGCAGGCATTGCACCGCTGTTCGGCATGGAAGCGCGGGCTGCAGCAGGTGCGCGGGCAGTCATCCTTTTTTCCGACCTGGAAACAGCGCTTTCTTTTAGCGATGCATGGTACAAACACCTGCA
>CADCQA010000258.1 GCA_902803415.1 uncultured Spirochaetaceae bacterium
GCCCTGCGCAAGCAGCCAGCTGTCGTCAAGGTGCTGGCGCCCGGTAACGGCATTGCGCACCGTGATGAAATTTTCGCCCACCGCCATACGCTTTTTCTGCGGGTCGGTAAGCCCGGCCACTGCCGCAAGGAAACTTTCGCTTGCGTCCTCTACGATAAAATTCGTAAAGCCGAATTTGCGGTAGGCGGCGGCAACATTGGCGCTTTCGTTCTTCCGCATAAAACCGTTGTCGATGTGCAGGCCGAGCACCCGCTCCTGCCCGAGCGCCTTGTTCAGCAGCGCAAAGGTTATGGTGGAATCCACGCCGCCGCTCAGGAAGAGCAGCACGTTGTGTCCTTCCGCCTCTTTTTTGATGTTTTCAAGAATGATGCTGAGCACCGTGTCCTGATCCCAGTTTTTCTGCATTCCGCAGAAACCGGCGAAATTCTGGAAAATCTGGTTTCCGCAGGGCGTGTCCTTTACCTCGCAGTGGAACTGGAGCGAAAAGCGCTTTTTCTGCAGGTTCTGCGTGGCGGCAAAGGGGCAGTCCTTTGTGCTTCCCACCAGCTCGAAGCCGGCGCCCATTTCCAGCACGCCGTCCTGATGGCTCATCCAGACCTGCTGGCCGTCGTCAATTCCTTTGAAGAGCGGGCAGCGGGCGCTGCTGCCGTTCATGCCGTCCGCAAAATGCAGCTCGGCAAAACCGAATTCGCCCACCTCCGCCTTGCCGACTTTGCCGCCATAGCCCTGCTGCACCATGTAGTGCCCGTAGCACAGCCCCAGGATGGGAATGTCCAGCCCCAGGATGTCCGGGTTGAACTCCGGCGTGTTTTCGTCGTACACGGAGGACGGGCCGCCGGAAAAGACGATGCCCTTTGCGTCCGTGAACGTATCCAGCGGGGAAGAAGGCAGGGCAATCTCTGAGTAGTAGCCGAGCATACGGAATCTTTTTGCAATCAGATGGGCGTACTGGCTTCCAAAGTCCAGGACGACGATTTTTTCTCTTGCCATATATGCACTCCTTTAGCAGCGGTCTTTTGCAGCTTTGATGAATTCCCTGAACAGCGGCCCTGCCTTGTTGGGGCGGCTCTTGAACTCAGGGTGGAACTGCGCGCCCAGCATCCACGGGTGCCCGGAAACCTCGCAGATTTCTACAAGGTTGCGTTCAGGGTTCACGCCGGCAATAACCAGCCCCGCCTTTGCAAGCTCGTCGCGGTATTTGTTGTTGAATTCGTAGCGGTGGCGGTGGCGCTCCCAGACGGTGGCGCTGCCGTACGCCTTTTCGGTAAGCGTGCCCGGCTGCACCGTGCATGCAAACTTGCCCAGGCGCAGGGTGCCGCCCAGAATCTTTCCGGTCTGGTCGGGCATAAGGTCGATGACCGGGTGCCCGGTGTCCTTGTCAATTTCGGTGGAATGTGCGTCGGCCCAGCCGAGCACGTCGCGGGCGTACTCGATAACCAGAATCTGCATGCCCAGGCAGATGCCGAAGTAGGGAACCTTGTTGGTGCGGGCGTAGCGTGCGGCGCGGATCATGCCCTCGATGCCGCGGGAACCGAAGCCGCCGGGCACGATAATGCCGTCCGCCTTGCCAAGCCGCTGCGCCGTCACCTCGTCGTCGGTGAGCGTTTCGCTGTCTATCCAGTCAACCGTTACGTCGGTTTCGTTGGCAATGCCGCCGTGCGTCAGGCTTTCCACCACGGAAAGGTAGGCGTCGTGCAGCTCGATGTACTTGCCCACAAGTGCGATGGTTACGTGGTGCTTTGGGTTTTCGTAGACGTGCACCATCTGCGCCCAGCCGGAAAGGTCGGACGTGGTGCCCTGCAGCCCCAGCACTTTGCAGACGGCGTTGCCCAAACCTTCTTTTTCCATGTTGAGCGGCACTTCATAGATGGATTTTGCGTTCAGATTCTGGATAACGCAGTCGGTGTCTACGTTGCAGAACAGGGCAAGCTTTTCCTTAACCGCGTCGTCGAGGCGGACTTCCGTGCGCAGCATGAGGATGTCCGGCTGGATTCCCAGCTCCTGCAGTTCCTTTACGGAATGCTGGGTCGGCTTGGTTTTCAGCTCGCCGGACTTGTGCATCTGCGGCACCAGCGTCAGGTGGATGTAGCAGCAGTTTTCTTCGCCCACGCGGTACTTAATCTGGCGGATTGCCTCGATGAAGGGCAGCGATTCAATGTCGCCCACCGTGCCGCCGATTTCCGTGATGATGATGTCCGCGTTCGTTTCCTGCGTGGAAAGGAGCATGCGGTGCAGGATTTCCTCCGTAACGTTGGGAATAACCTGCACGGTGCCGCCGTGGTAGCCGCCTTCGCGCTCGCGGTTGAGCACTGCAAGGTACACGCGCCCCGCCGTTGTGTTGCTGCTCTGTGAAAGCACTGCGTCCGTAAAGCGTTCATAGTGCCCCAGGTCAAGGTCGGTTTCCGCGCCGTCGTCGGTGACAAAAACTTCGCCGTGCTGGAACGGGTTCATGGTTCCGGGGTCGATGTTCAGGTACGGGTCGAATTTCTGGTTCACCACTTTCAGTCCCCGGCTCTTCAAGATAAGCCCCAGTGATGCGGCGGCAATGCCCTTGCCCAGTCCGCTCACGACTCCGCCGGTAATAAAGATGTACTTGGTCATAGTCTGCACCCCAAAGCGGGGGAGCGTCAGAAGGTTTTGTCAGTCTTGCGCGCGCCCCATGAATTCGGGCTGTCCGGGAACCGGCCGGCGCAGGTGTGCTGCGGGCAGTGTTCAGGACAGGCCGGATGGCAAGGCTCCGCCGGAAAAATCCCGGTGTCGCCGCCTTCGCGCAATTATAGTGGATAATTTTCATTTCGTCCATAAAATTTGGAGAAGTAGCCGCTTATCTGCGAAAGTGCCCGCTGCGCCACCTCCGGGTTGCGTTCCAGCAGGGAGAAAAAGCGTTCCTCCGGAATCCGTACAAGCTTTACGTCAGTATAGGCAATGGCGTCCTCGCTGCGCGTCTCCTCCAGCATGCAGGCGCCCTCGCCGAAGAATTTGCCGCGTTCGATGAACGATACGTTGTTCGTGCGCAGCAGCTGAATGGTTCCGCCCGCAAGATAGTAGGTGTCCGTGCCAAAGTCGCCCCTGCGGTAGACGTACTCGCCCTTTTTCAGCGTGATGGTGTCGGGGGTGTCGCCCAGCAGGGAATCCGGGCGGATGAACAGCAGCCTGCGCACGGTCTGCTTGATGTGCGTGTCGTCGCGCTCCGGCAGCAGGTAGAGTTCGCTCAGCAGCAGCGGCCCGAAGAACTGGAGCACAAAGAGGAACTGCGCGCAGAAAAGGAATATCATGAAGAAGAAATACACGCCCAGCAGCGTTACGATGACGTTGCTCAGCACGCCGTAAATCAGGTTGTAGCGGTTTACGTTGATGAACAGTTTCATGAAGCGCCGCAGGCCCCAGAAGCCCACGCTGCATGCGCCCGCCATGCCCATGCAGTAGAGCGTGGGCGGCCTGGTGCGGCTTGCGAATTTGTAAACCGCCGTCGCCGCGCAGAATATGAGCAGGAACGGCGTAAGTCTTGCAATGAAGTCCGCAAAGGAGCTGAGCAGGCCGGGGTGAATGGTAACGATGTCCTCGAAGAGGGGCAGCCACAGCAGCTGCCGGAAAATGTTCACCGCAAAGATGAGGATGGCAACGATAATCGTCAGCACGCCTTCTGCCACAAAGATGAGCACCTGCGTCCTTCGCTTCTGCATCCTGAACGGCTTGTTGAAAATTTTGCGCATGCTCACCATAATGGAGCTGAAGAAGCGCCGCGCCAGCCAGATGGTAACGGCGGCAATGATGATTTCAAAGTTTGTGACGGTCTTTATCTGCATGATGGACTGCGACACCGTGTCGATGTTGAGGAAGAGCTCCGTCAGCGGGGCGATGTCCAGCACTTCGATGAGCATTGCAGGATTGGTGTGCAGAAAGCGGATCAGGATGACCAGTATCATCATCACCACGGGGATGAACGAAAAGAGGAAGCCGAACGCGCATGCCGCTGCGTAGGATATAAGGTCGTTGGACACAAAAAAGCTGATGGTCAGGAAGACCGCCTGGAGGAATGTGACTGATGAAATGTGCTGCTTCTTGTTCCGGCGGCTTCCGTGCTTCATTTACGGTTCCGCGTTCTTCGGTTTTTCCGGCTGTACCGAGCTCTCCATGCTCTTGACCAGTTTGTTCTGTTCTTCCAGCTCGTGATAGTTCTCGCTGTCCTTCGGCAGGCCGTTGATGGCCATCATCGTCTGCTCGTAAAGTCCGGTGAACACATAGCTGCGGATTGAAGCCGTTGTTTCCTCGTCAAGCCCGCCTGCGAACATCAGGACGGCGATTTCCTTGCCGTTTGCTTCTTTTGTCATCAGTACGGTGGGGTAGATGACGTGCTGGTACCTGCCCAGAAGGAGTGTTGCGGACGGCAGCGACTGCGGTGCCTTGAGTTTCCCGGCGAGCGTTGCGGGCACGCTTACGGCGGCGGCCGCCACGCTGATGTCCAGCACCTTCATCTGGTGGATGAACATTTTGCCGTCAATCCAGTACAGGCGGGCGTTCTTGTCGTTTGCGCAGAGCGCACGGACGTACTGCCTGCGGCCCTTTGCCCCGAATTTGTCCAGTATCTGTGCGTATTTTTCTACGGCATCTTCCAGCTTGGAAGCCCTGCCCAGCACGGTGATGCCCGCGTCCAGTTTGACTCCTTCAAAGAGCTTTGTTACGTTTTCTTCGGTAAAACTGACGGAAAGCACGCCGAGTATGGTATCGGAAAGTTTCCTGTCGCGGTTGATTGAGGATGCAAATGCCCGCCACATGCTCTGCTGCATCTGGCGGTCAATGTTGATGATGCAGACCGAACCGGGATACTGGCGCAGCAGGTTCTTGCCGTCGCGGTAGTCGGCTATGGCGTAGGCTTCAAATTCTTTTGCGCGCAGCCCTGCCACAATCTGCTTGGTCTGCGGATCATGCGAAAGGAAGAAAACCTTACGCCCTGCTACGGGGTTCATATACCCCCCCCCGGTATATTTGCTGCTGCCATCTGCATTTCCTCCTTTGCGTGTACTCTCTTCATGTTCCACGGCAGACTCCTTGTGCCGTGCGGTCAAGCCCTGTTACGCTTTTCCGGCAGCACCTTCTGTATTATCGGCATTTTCTGCCGCGTCTTCAGACTGTTCTGCTGCGTCCGCACCTTCCCCGTCACCGGCTGCGGAGGCAGCATCTTTTTCGTCCCCGGCATCTGCGGCATCCGCACCTTCCCCGGCAGAACCGGCGGCTTCGCCTTCATCGGTTTCACCTTCGGCGTTTTCGCCTTCCGCGGCGGGCGCTGCTGCCGGAGCCTTGGTAGCGCCAAGATCCTTGGTAAGCTTAAGCTGGTCGGCCATAACGCGGTAATCTTCCTGGTCAAGGTACATGCCGTTAATGGAAGTCAGCATCTGCTTCTGGAGTGTGGAGAAGATGTAGTCCCGCAGGCTTTTGAGCGTCTTGGGGGCGAGCGGCCCGTTAATCATCATGATGGCAATGGTTTCGCTCCGCACCTGCTGCAGCGCAATGACGGTTGCGTCCACGGTATGCTGGCGGGATGCAATTACGATGGTGACCCCGTGCAGCGTCATTCCTTTTGTTATTCTGCCGCTGAGGGCACGGGGCAGCCTGACCGCCGCAGCCACGGTACTGATGTCCAGCAGTTTCAGCTGGTGCATGCAGTTCTGTGTTTCTATCCAGTACATCATGGCGGTTTTGTCCAGTGCGCAGGCAACGCGTACGTGCGCACGGCGGCCCTTTGCCCCAAAACGCTCCAGCTGCTGCACAAAGTTTTTCAATACGTCTTCAAGCTTGTGCTGGTCATCGTAGAGCGTTATGCCGGCCTTCAGCTGCGCGCTGTCGAATGCCGACTGAATGGATTCCATGCGGTATCGTTCCGAGAAAATGCCCAGAATGATGTTGCCAAGGTCTTTCTGGCTGTTGAACGAGGCAACGAATGCTGCCCACATGGGCAGGTGCATCTGGCTGTCTATGGTGACAATGCAGATGGAATCGGGGTTCTGGATAAGGATGTTCTTTGCATCACGGTAGTTGTCTATCGTGTAGACTTCATATTCCATTGAGCGCAGCGACGCAATGACTTCGGTCAGCGCGTAGCTTGGGCTCAGGAAAAAGACCTTCCTTCCCAGGGTAGGATTTCCCCCCTCATCTTGTGCTGCTATGTTCTGTGCATCTGCCATGTGTTTCCCTCCTGCCTGCCGCTAGAAATCAGCCAGTTTTGGTGCGCGCGGGTAGGGAATGACGTCGCGGATGTTCGCCATGCCGGTGATGTAGCGCAGCAGGCGTGCAAATCCCAGACCAAAGCCGGAGTGCGGCACGCTGCCGAAACGGCGCAGGTCAAGGTACCACTGGTAGTTCTTCATGTCCATGCCGCGCTCTTCGCAGACCTTAAGCAGCTTGTCGTAGTTTTCTTCGCGCTCGGAACCGCCGGTGATTTCGCCCAGCCCCGGCACCAGCACGTCTACGGCGCGCACGGTAATGCGGCCCTGCTCATCCGGCTCGTTCTGCTTCATATAGAAAGCTTTTACGTCCTTGGGGTAGTTGTAGACCATAACCGGTGACTTGAAAATCTGCTCGGTCAGGCAGCGCTCGTGCTCGGTCTGCAGTTCCTTGCCCCATTCGATGGGGAATTCGAACTTGCTGTTGAATGCCTGCAGTTCCTTTACCGCGTCGGTGTAGGTAATGCGCTTGAACGGCGTGTCGACCACGTGCTGCAGCTGCGCGATGACGCCCGGCTGAATGCGCTTTTCAAAGAACTGCATGTCGTCCGCGCACTTGGTGAGCGCCCAGTTCAGCATGTATTTCAGGAACTCCTCTTCCAGATCCATGTCGTCAAAGAGGTCGAAGAATGCCATTTCCGGCTCACACATCCAGAATTCGGACAGGTGGCGCGGCGTGTTTGACTTTTCCGCGCGGAACGTGGGGCCAAAGGTGTACACGCGGCTGAGTGCAGTGGCAAGCGTTTCCGCCTCCAGCTGCCCGGAAACCGTAAGTCCAGCCTTCTTTCCGAAGAAGTCCTTGCTGTAGTCTACTATTTTATACGCATCCTCCGGCTTCATGCCCTTTGCGCCGGCCTTTACGCCCAGCTCGGCCACTTTTTCCAGTGAAAGCGTCGTTACCTGGAACATTTCGCCCGCGCCCTCTGCATCGGAGCAGGTGATTTCCGGCGTGTGGATGTAGACAAAGCCGCGCTCCTGGAAGAAGGTGTGCAGGGCAATCGCCATCTGGCTGCGCAGGCGGAATACCGCGCCGAATGTGTTGGTGCGGGCGCGCAGGTGGGCGTTTTCGCGCAGGTATTCCATGCTCATGTTCTTCTTCTGGAGCGGGTAGGATTCCTGCGGGCACGTGCCCAGTACGGTAAGCTTGTGCAGCGTTACTTCCACTGCCTGGCCGCTTGCGGGAGACTGCACGAGCGTCCCTTCCGCGCGCACGGAGGCGCCGGTTGCGGTATTTTTCAAAGCTTCTTCTATATTATTGACTTCATTCTTGTCTGCCGGATTTGAACGGTCGTATGTGAGCTGGATGGAAGCAAAGCAGCTTCCGTCATTAACCTGGATGAACACAAGGTTCTTTGAATCGCGCTTGGTGCGAACCCAGCCGCACACAGTGACAGTGCGTCCGTCCGGGGCTGAGGTCAGCAAATCTTTTATAAGGATAGGTTTCATAGCTAACTATTCTACCTTTTTGCAGAAGCTGTTGCAAGTATCCGTTGAAAGTGGGGATA
>CADCQA010000259.1 GCA_902803415.1 uncultured Spirochaetaceae bacterium
CTTCAGGAGATGAAGCTTGACCCGTGGATGCACAAGTATTCGGTCATCATGGTAGATGAAGCACACGAACGCAGCCTGAACATTGATTTTGTGCTCGGTCTGCTCAAGCGCGTGCTTGCCGCCCGCCCGGATTTCAAAGTCATCGTCAGCTCTGCAACCATGAATGCAGAAGCGTTCAGCAGCTATTTTGGCGGCTGCCCCATTGTAACCATCGACACGCAGGTCTTCCCAGTTACGATGGTGTATGACCCGCCGGCAATCCCCGCAAGCACCATAAACGAATCTGCAACGGAAGCGCTCATCTCTAAAATCGAGCAGACTATAGACCGCGTGCTGGACAACCGCGAAGACGGAGACATCCTTGTCTTCCTGCCCGGCGAAAAAATTATCAAGGACTGCATGCAGCGGCTGCTGACATCTTCATTCCATTCAAAAATCCACCTGGTGCCGCTCTACGGACGGCTTCCCAAGGAGGAGCAGGAGAAAGTGTTCAACAGCGCGCCATTCGGCAGAAAGAAAGTCGTGCTGTCCACAAACATTGCAGAAACATCCGTCACCATCGACGGTATCACCACCGTCATAGATTCCGGACTGGCAAAGCTGAATTTCTACAGTCCCCGTACATTCACGTCAAGCCTTGTGGAAACGCCGGTGAGCCGCGCAAGCTGCAACCAGCGCAGGGGGCGCGCAGGACGTACCCGCGAGGGCACCTGCTACCGCCTGTATCCGCGCAAGGACTTTGACGCACGGCAGGAGTACACCACAGAGGAAATCTACCGCACCGACCTGAGCGAGGTTGTGCTGCGCATGGCGGAACTGGGCATCACGGACTTCCAGAGCTTTGACTTTATCTCGCCGCCGTCGCGGGAAGGCCTTGTGGGGGCGGTGCAGACGCTCAACAGGCTCCGTGCACTCGATCCCGACGGCTCACTCAGCAAAATCGGCAAGCTCATGGTGGAATTCCCCCTGGAACCGCGCGTGAGCCGCATTATCGTGGAAAGCATCATGCAGTTCCCGGACGTGCTGGAAGAAGTGCTCATCGCGGCATCTTTCCTGAGCGCGCAGTCTCCCTTTGTGCTCCCCGTGGGCGAAGAAATGGACGCGCGCAAGGCACACCACGGCTTTAACGACATACAGGGAGACTTCGTAAGTTACGTAAAGCTTTTCCGCACTTACCTGTCCGTCAGCAACCGGGAAAAATTCTGCAAGAACAACTACCTTGACGAAAAGGTGATGGCCGAAATCCTGAACATCAAGACCCAGCTGGAAGAGATTGTGTCAACGCGGCTGCAAATGCCCATCACGGGCGGGGGCAGCATGGACAATTACCTCTGCTGCATTGCAGCGGGCATGATTCAGTTTGTATGCATCCGAGAAGGGCGCGAAAGCTACCGCAGCCTGACTGCCGACCATATCACCATACATCCCGGCTCATCCATGTTCCGTACAAATCCGCTCTACATCGTGGCGGGCGAAATTGTCCGGACAAGCCGCATGTTCGCCATGAGCGTCTCGCCGCTTACAAAGAGCCAGCTGGCAAAAATTGAGCCCGGCCTGGAAGAGGAACTGGTGCAGCTGCGTGCCAAGCGCGGCAAGCCTGTTTCCGGCGGCACCGAGGACGAATTTGCGCGCGGTACCCGTGCCAAAAAGAATGCCGATGACGGACGGAAGAAGAACGACAGCAGCGTAAGCATCGGCGGCAGGGAATTCCTCATAGAAAAACTCAAGGGCAAGAAAACCGTAAAGCTGCCGTGGCAGGAATTCCGCGCGGCACTTGCAGCGGAGCAGAACGAAGGGCTGCTTGCCCAGGTCGGCGGCATGAAGGGCACCATAGTCATGGGCAAATGGACACTGCTGGCAGGCGAAAAACTGGAACTCATCTGCAAGGTCGCAAAAATCCTGAACCTGGAGCCGCTGGCAGAAGGCAAATGGCCGCGCAAAATGAACCTGAATATTACGGAAGCCGAAAGCCCCGCCAGACTGGCTGATACGATGGACTGCGTCATGCGGGTAACAGAAGCAAAGAGCGCCTCTAAGGAACTGGGATTCATTACGCTGTTTACGGACGGCAACGGCACTTACTGGTTCAAGGTTTCACGAGGGTTCCCGACAGCACTGAACGAAAGTCTTTCGTCACTGGAAAAGCTGATTGACGACACCAAGGATTTAGAGCTCAGCAAAGCTCAGAAGGAAAAAATAAATATCGTCTACCGCCTGCTCAGCTC
>CADCQA010000260.1 GCA_902803415.1 uncultured Spirochaetaceae bacterium
AACGAGGGGTACTCTATGGATCTGAACCTTGGAGATGTACAGACTACGGCACTAATTCCCGTGGCAGTCAAGGCAAGCGAAAGCCTGCGCAAGAATGCCCGCATCCACGATGATGCAGCTGTGAAGGTTGTAAAGACGCTCAACCTTGCAACGGAACCGTATGACAAATTCATGTCGCACGAAGGAGTCATCGCGAGGACGCTCATGCTTGACCGCATGGTGAACGATTTTGTTGCAAAGAATCCGGATGCCGCCATCATAAACCTGGGCGCAGGATTCGACAACCGATTTTCCCGCGTGGATAACGGCAGCATTTTGTGGTTCGACGTTGACTTTCCGGATTCAATCGAACTGCGCAAAAAAATCTTCGCCGGGCACGAGCGCGTAACAATGATTGCAGGGAACATCCTTGATGCCAGCTGGTGCGGCAAAGTCAAGGAAGGGCTTTCCGGCGCAGGCAGGAAAATCCTGTTCCTTGCTGAAGGCCTTTTCATGTATTTTACTATGGAAGAAATCAGGCAGCTGCTCTCCATGATGAAAGAGTCTTTCCCCGGCGCAACGCTGATTGCCGAACAGAACAATCCCATGATGGTCAAGAACCAGAAGTACCACGACACGGTAAAAAACACAAATGCGGAATTCAAGAGCGGCACCTGGTCCGGCAACGAGATAGCAGCCCTTGTGGACGGCATCCGCATGACGGAGGAACACAGCTTCAACGAAGAAATGAGAAAGCATTCGTTCTGCGGCTGGCTGTTCGCAATGCTGCTTCCAAAGATGAATAACCGCTGGGCACGCTTTGAATGGTAGGCCGCGCCCTGCCGCATAAACTGCGCGCAGGAAAAGCGGCATGCAGCTGCATAAAAAAACTGTGCTGCCGGATGCATATTCAGGCCGTTACTTACGCCGTCATTTACGCCGTTACTCCACCGTCTTGCAAAAATCGCTTTTTATCGGTATTTTTACAGGAGGGCGTCACGATGCCCGCTGCAACTTTTCTGCCGTGGCAGTGTCTGATACAGCATGGAGGACAGGATATATGAATCTGCTGAGTGAATTTGTCAGGGATTTCAAGGAATACGATACTTATGACGAGGTAAAAGAACACTTTGAGTTGAAAATCCCGGAAGAATTCAATTTTCCCTATGATGTTGTGGACAGGTATGCAAAGGAAGCCCCGGAAAAGCGGGCGCTTGTGTGGTGCGACGACAGCGGGGAAGAGCATGTCTTTACGTTCAGGCAGATTTCTGAGGATTCCCAGAAGGCGGCGAATTTTCTTTCCGCGCACGGCATAAAGAAAGGCGATTTTGTCATGCTCATCCTGCGCCGCCGGTATGAATTCTGGTGGTTCATCCTTGCACTGCACCGCATCGGAGCGGTTACCGTGCCCGCCACCGACCAGCTGCTGCAGAGCGACATTGAGTACCGCACTGACGCGGCGCCCATAAAGATGATTATTTCCTACGGTAACCCGCACATACAGGAACAGATTGAACGCGCCATGCCCGCCTCTCCCTATGTAAAGGAGCTGGTAACAGTCGGCCCGGCCCGCGAAGGCTGGACGGAATTCTACCGTGAATACGATGCGCTTTCTGCATCCTTCCCGCGGCCGCAGGGCGAAGCAAAGGTGCTGAACGACGACATTTCGCTTACCTACTTTACCTCCGGCACGTCCGGCTACCCCAAGATGGTGCAGCACAACTTTCTGTACCCGCTGGGGCACATCACCACGGCAAAGTACTGGCAGAACGTACAGGATGACGGGCTGCATCTGACCGTAGCGGAAACCGGCTGGGCAAAAACTATGTGGGGCAAGCTCTACGGACAGTGGCTGTGCGGTTCTGCTATTTTTGTCTACGACCTTAAGCAGTTCAACGCGGACGCGCTGCTGAAAAAAATGGAACACTACAAAGTGACGACATTCTGCGCACCGCCCACGGTCTACCGTTTCCTGGTGCGGCAGGATTTGTCCAAGTACGACCTTTCCAGCGTTTCCTACTATGTCACCGCAGGCGAAGCGCTGAACCCGGAAGTCTACAGCATCTTCCTGAAGAAGACCGGCAAGAAAATCCATGAAGGCTACGGCCAGACAGAAACGCCGATTCTTATCGCAAACTTTGTAGGGGTTGAGCCGCGCCCCGGTTCAATGGGAAAAGCGGCACCCGGCTTTGACATCACCATCAGCGATGCCGACGGCAATACCGTTCCTCCCGGAGAAACAGGAGAAATCATCATCCGCCTTGCCAAGGGAAAGCCCTGCGGCGTGATGAAAGGATACTACAAGAACGATGAAGGCACGGAGCGCGTCTTTAGCGGCGGTATTTTCCACACGGGAGACACCGCGCACATGGATGAGGACGGCTACATCTACTACGAAGGCAGAAACGATGATGTGATAAAAAGCTCCGGCTACCGCATCAGCCCCTTTGAGGTAGAAAGCATTCTGATGGAGCACCCCGCAGTGCTGGAATGCGCAGTAACGGGTATACCGGATGAACGGCGCGGGCAGCTTATCAAGGCAACAATCAAACTGTCCCCCGGCTACGAGGCTTCTCCGGAGCTGGAGACGGACATCCTGTCCTACGCCCGCGAGCACACGGCAATGTACAAGGTGCCCCGCAAGGTTGAATTCGTAAAGGAGCTGCCCAAGACCATCAGCGGCAAAATCCAGCGCGAAAAGATCCGCGAAAAAGACCTTGCCCGCATCAAGATGATGAAGCTCCACGCCAACCGCGTGGTGTAATTAAAACCGGCGGCACTCAGCCTAGGCTTTGCGCTGCCGGGCAAATGTGTTCCGCTCCCAGAACACTCCGTCTGCATAGCCCTGGATTGATGCATCTGCATCCGCCAGCTGCAGGCGCTTTTCTGCCCACAGACAGTATTCCTCGTTAATCTCGATTCCGCAGAAATTCCTGCGGAGTTTTTTTGCCACCACGCTGGCAGTGCCGCTCCCAAGGAAGGGATCGAACACAACATCGCCCTCCTTCGACGAAGCAAGTATGAGCTTTGCATACAGTTTTTCCGGCTTCTGCGCAGGGTGGTCGGTGTTCTCCGGCATGGACCAGAACGGCACGGATATGTCGTCCCAGAAATTTGACGGGCACGTAAGCCGGAACTTTCCCGCCGCGCCTTCGTCCCAGTCCTTGGGCTTGCCGTCCACGCGGTACGGGGCAAGCACCTGCCGCTTCATCATCACGGCGTCCACGTTAAAATAGTAGCAGGAAGCATCCTTTACGGCAAACCAGATGTCTTCCATGCCGTTCTTCCAGTTTGATTTTGCGCCGCGCCCCTTTTCGCGCTGCCAGGTAATGCGGTTCATGACGGTGAGCTCTTTTTCGATTGCCCGCTGCAGAGAGGCAGTGCATTTCCAGTCACCGCACATGTACAGCGAACCGTGCGGCTTCAGCTTCCGGCAGACTGCGGGAAACCACGATGCAAGGTATTCGTCGTAACTGTGTTCCGGGCGCGAAGCAAATTTCAGTCCGTTAAAATCTTTGGTCAAATTATACGGCGGGTCAATGATGATTAAGTCTGCAAAGGCATCGGGAATGTACGGAAGCAGGTGCAGAAGGTCGCCGTTCAGCGTGCGGTTCATGATGTCCGCGCCCGCAATGTTCTGAGCGGTAAGCAGCCGCGGGCGCAGCGCATCCCGCTCTTCGTCGGACAAAACCAGCGTCCGGTTGTTTCCGGCACGTTCTTTTTTTTCCATGTACAGTACCCCATGAAAATGCCCGGCACTCCCTGCGCAGAACAGGCGGTACCGGGCAGCAGTTCAGGCAGTCCGGAAACAGGCAGGAAGCCGCTCAGCCCCTGCGCTTCCGGACAGCGCTTTTATTTTGTGAGCGAAAGGAACGCCTTGTAGGCGCAGTATGCCTGCCACAGGTCTTCCTTTGCGGTGATTTCCCACGGCGCGTGCATGCTCAGCACGGAGACGCCCGCATCCAGCACGTACATGCCGTATTTTGCAGCAAGGTAGGCAATGGTACCGCCGCCGCCCTGGTCAACCTTGCCCAGTTCTGCCATCTGGTACTTTACGCCGGCAGCATCGAGCACCGCGCGGAGTCGCGCAATGAATTCGGGGGAAGCGTCGCTTGCATTGTACTTGCCGCGGGAGCCGGTATACTTGTTGAACACGATGCCTGCACCAAGGAAGGATGCATTTTCGTGATCGTACAGGTCGCCGTTCATCGGATCAAAGGCGGCGTTCACATCGCTGGAAAGCATGGTGGAATTGTTCAGGCAGCGGCGCACGGAAAGCTCGGAGTACGTACCCAGGCGCGCAACAACTTCCGCAACTGCATTTTCAAGGAAATGA
>CADCQA010000261.1 GCA_902803415.1 uncultured Spirochaetaceae bacterium
CCAGCGGGAAGCGGCGTAACGGTAACGTAGCCCAGGCCGCTGGAAGCATCTGCACTGGTGCCGGCGGCAGCGCTGCTGCCGGTCTGCCCGGCAAAATCAACGGACTGACTGCGGTCAACTTCGTAACTGGCGGCATTTGCACCGATAACGATGTCCGGCGCAGCGCCGCCGTTGCTGAGTCCGCCTCTGCTTCCTGCAGTTACCCCCCCCTAACATTCCCCGAACTATTACTTCCTCTGGAAGCCCCGCCGCCTGCATCAAGCGGCCCGCCGCGGCTGTTCACTGCATTTGCGCAGGACGCAAGCAGCAGGGCGGCGGAAAGCAGCAGCATTGCAAGGGCAGAAGCCGCATACAGCGGTTTCCCCGCTTTGCAGGGGGATATGGTACGAGTATAGAAAACAGACTTTTGAAGCATAACAAACACCTCCGGGGCAGGCAAGCCACCCCAGTTTATCTCAAGCTTTGAGTATACACACAGAACAAAGAACATGCAAGGCGTAAAACCGGTTTTGTGGGCTAACAGACAGCAAAAATATGCGGAAGCCCCTTGACGCGGGCTGCCGCACCGCGCCTTGCAAAGCCCTTGCAAAATACGGTATACTAGGAATGCGGCAGCTTACGTAAACCTGCATGCTCAGTTTTGCATCAATACTGCGTGTACGGCAAAAGAGTCAGGCGCAAGAAGCATGCCCGCTACATTTTTTTCAGGGGAATTGAATAATGCCGTATTCTGAACCTACCGACCTTGCTGTGGTCGCCTGCCCCGGCGGGGAATCCTTTGCAAATGAAGTGATTACCCACCTGCGCCACATGTACAAGCACCGTTTCTCGCTCAAGAACGATGTCATCGCAAAACGCTACAGTCTGGACAAAGACAAGCTGGTGCAGCAGATAAACCTGGAGAACGACCTCAGGACAAGCGACCTCTGCATCCGCGGCATGGTAGACAAGTACCGGCCGCCGGTGTTCAAGCTGAACGCCCGCTTTACGTACTTTGCCAACGGCGAATTCAAGGCCGAGCTGAACGAATGCATCCGCGGAAAGGACATCTTCATCTTCCAGGACGTAGAGAACCACGAGCCGATTTCCCTGAATGACGGAAAGAACATCATGCGGCTGAGCGTGAACGATCACGTGATGAACCTGCTGGTCACCATTGATGCGGTGCGGCAGGCGGGCGCACGGCAGATTACCCTTGTACTGCCGGTGTACCCCTACAGCCGCCAGCACAAGCGCAAGGGCCGCGAAGGACTGACGGCAGCGCTGCTGGGACATATTTTTGAAAGCATGGAAGTGCGCCGCATCATCACGCTCGACCTGCATTCCCGCGAAATCGTGAATGCATTCAGCCACACGCACTGCGAAAACCTGCACGCTTCCTATCAGATTATCCGCGAACTTGCCAAGGCAGTCGACCTGACCAAAGAAGACCTGGTGGTCGTCAGTCCGGATACCGGCGCCATTGACCGCAACAAATTCTATGCCACCGGCCTGAAAAAGCCGCTCGCCATGATTTACAAGGAGCGCGACTATTCGATTGTTACGCAGGACGCAAAGAACACGAACATCAAGAGCATAAAGCTGCTGGGCGATGTAAAGGGCAAGGTTGCTTTCCTTGCCGACGACATGCTGGGCACGGGCGGCACGCTGCTTAAGGCCATGGGATTCCTGCATCAGCAGGGCGCAACCAAGGTCATTGCGGCAATCAGCCTGCCATTCTTTACCGGCAACGCCATTCAGCTTTTTGACGACGCATACAAGCAGGGGCTGTTCTACCGCATCATCGGTACCAACGCCGTCTACCACGAAGAGCTGGTCAAGCGCGAATGGTACATCAGCACGAACGTAAGCGGACTCTTTGCAAACGTCATCACGCGCCTGCATCACGAGCAGTCACTGAGTGACCTGCTGGACAACCGCACCATCATCGACAAGCTCATCAAGGCGAGCAAACCCGCTGAACAGAAGGACGCGCAGATTGCCGACCCCACCGGAAAACCGGTGAACAACTGCGACCCGCTGGCATAAACGCCCCATGAGCACCGTCCTCTGCGCGGACATCGGCACATCCTCGCTGAAAGCCGCCCTCATCACCGGCACCGGTGAAAGCGTGGCATTCAGCCGCAGGATGTTCCTGCGCCACTACACGGCACACGCCGCACTGGAGTGGCTGCCCGCGCTGCGGGATGCGGCAGCAGAACTTGCAGCACAGCAGCAGAACGGCTCTGCAAGTGCCGGTGCCGGCGATACTATCGACGCCGGCGATGAAGTCGCCGCAATCTGCATCAGCGGCAACGGGCCCACGCTTGTGGCGGAAGACGGCACCACGCTTTTGTGGAACGCCCCCGTTCCCGCCGCTGAAAGCGAGACTTCTACACAAACAGCGCTTCCGCCGGAAGCCGCACATTCCCTTTACATTCCGCGGCTCCTCGCATTCAAGCGCATGTTTCCCGCTGCATGGGATCACAGCCCCCGCATTCTGAGCGGGCCGGAGCACCTTATCTGGCAGCTGTGCGGCGGCACGCATACCAGCGCGCTCACCATACTGCCGGAAGCGCGCTATGCCGCAGCCTACTGGAGCAGCGCTGCACTTGCGGCAGCAGGAATCCCGGAGGCGGGGGCAAAGCTGGCACCGTTTGCGGCACCTGCCGCGCGTGCAGGGGAACTTTGCCGGGAAGCTGCCGGGCTGCTGCAAAGCGGCGGGCTGCAGATCCCGCAGGGAACGCCCGTCTACTGCGGTGCACCGGATTTCATCAGCGCACTCGCGGGCACCAATACGCTGCACCCCGGTGCCGTCTGCGACCGGGCAGGCTCCAGCGAAGGACTGAACCTGTGCACGGCAAATCCCGTCAGCATGGACGGCATACGCACCCTGCCCTCTCCCGTGGCGCCGTACTGGAATGCAAGTTTTCTGCTGCCGGAAAGCGGCACCCGATTCAGCGCCGTCAAGCAGAAAGCCGAGCGGCTCTGCGGCAGGCAGCTGGAATTTGCCGCGTTTGTACGCAGCTGCATGGAAAGCGGCGGCAGCGGAACCGTGTTCGCGGAAGGCTGGCGGCTCATGCAGGAGATAGCAGCGCAGATAAAGGAAGGAATGCGCGCACTCAGTGCCGCCGCGGCAGCATCCGGCACCCCCGCCCCGCACAGCGCAACGGTAACCGGCGGGCAGGCTGCAAATGATGCCTGGAATCAGATGAAAGCGGACGTCACCGGCATGGACATTGTGGTACCGGCCTGCCGGGATGCCGAGCTGCTGGGGGATGCAGTCTTTGCTTTCTGCGGCATGGGCATTTTCTCATCCGTCAGCGAAGGGGCAGCACGGCTTTTCCGGGCAGCAAAGACATTCCGCGCAGGAAAAGCGCCCTGCGTCCACAGTCCGGCGGAAGCACCGGCAGGGAGCGGCGCATGAAAATCTACCGCATTCCCGAACAGACCCGCACCATCATCTTCGACATCGACGGCACGCTCTACACGAACAAGCTCTACGTCTTTGAGCAGGTGGATGCACAGGTCCGGCACTTTGCGCACCTGCAGGGTATCAGCGAAAAAGAAGCGCGCCGCATGGTGTCCGGCTTCCGCAAATCGTGGAGCGCTGCACACGGCGGCAAAAAGATAAGCCTGGGCAACACATTCGCGGCGCTCGGCATTCCCATAGAAACCAGCGTCATGTGGCGGGAACAGCTGCTTGCGCCGGAGCACTACCTGCACCCGGACGCACAGCTGCAGGAAACCATTCAGGTGCTCAGGCAGCAGTTCACGCTCATCTGCGTAACGAACAACCCCGTTGCCGCAGCGCGCCGCACACTCGCCGCAATCGGTGCAGACGCCCTGCTGCCGGACATCATCGGGCTGGACACCTGCGGCGCTTCAAAGCCCTCGCGCAAAGTGCTGGAACTTGCTGCCGAACGCACCGCAACCCCCTTCAGCCAGTGCCTGTCCGTGGGCGACCGCTACGACATAGACGTGGCACTCCCGCTGGAACTGGGCATGGGCGGCATCGTCGTTACCGGCGTCGAAGAAGTCTACAAGCTGCCCCAACTGCTCAACTCGTCAATCGAGGGGCGCGAAGAACTCCCCGCAAAAACTGTGTTCCCCGCACCTTGACTTTTTTTCCGCGCTGCGCTAGTATCAAGGCAGTAACATCAAAGGCGATGTGAACA
>CADCQA010000262.1 GCA_902803415.1 uncultured Spirochaetaceae bacterium
CTCCTCCACGTCCGCCGGGGCATTTTCATGCAAGGTCCGCGGCTTCCTCCGCAACCTTGAAAGCCCGCTCCCTTTATGCTATAGTAATTGCAAGGGGAAGCTACATGGAATACAGGGTTGATTTTACTTGGGATGAAGAGGCTGACGTTTGGATTGCGCAAAGCAACGATATTCCCGGCCTGGTACTCGAGGGAGGCTCCCTCGACGCATTGATTGAGCGTGTCCGCTTTGCCGCCCCGGAACTCATAGAACTGAACAAGGCTCCTGCGGTCAACACCCTTTGTTTCAAAGTTGAACGGCGCGAAAGGGTTCTGGCATAATGGCTGAGTACGAAAAAAAGGTTCGGGAAGTTCTTCTTTCACATGGATGTCTGTTTGTGCGTCATGGTAAAGGAGACCACGATATCTATTATAGTCCGATAACAAAAAGAAATTTCACCGTAGACTCAAAGATAAAATCCCGCCACACTGCGAATGCCATTATGAAGCAAAGCGGCATAGACTGCCATTTTTAAGCCCCCCACTCCGCTTGGAATTCAAGAGTTTCTTCCACCTCCGCATTAAGTCGTTCCGCATTGGCGTTTATCCACTCCACGTCATGCCGGGCAACCGCCGGGGCACTTTCACGCAACGCCCGAGGCTTCCTCCGCCATCTGTAATCCCGCCACGCCCGGTGCGTCCCAAATCCGGCAATGACAGAATCCGCAGGCATGTGCTATAATTCAGAGCAGGAGGACACCGGTTTATGGAAGCACATGCTCTAAAAGAAGAAACAAAAAGCCTTATAGGCAGCTTTGACTACGAGCAGACCATGCAGGTGTACAGCTATGCCAAGTCGGTCGGGATGCAGAACGGCGTTTCTCTTTTTTCCTGCAACAGGCATTTCCAGCCGATGTCCGCCATTATGCCCCTGTCCTTGTTCCTATGACGATGCTGCATAGCCCCCCGCCGGGTTCGTGAGCCGCCATTCATTGCAAATCGTGCGCTTTTCTGCTATCATGGCAGTGCATTTTAATAGAAGGAAGATAGAAAATGGCTGACCAGAAGGAAATCTGCCGCGCCATCGTGACGGCGGCACTGAACCAGTTCAAGGAGGACAAGGCACTGCCGGGCGACAGCGTAGCAGAATCGCTTGTCCACATGGAGAACCCGCCCCGCCCGGAGATGGGAGACATCGGCGCACCGATGTTCCCCTTTGCAAAGACGTTCCGCATGGCTCCTCCGGCAATTGCCGCCGGTGTTGCGGATGTCATCAATGCGGCCGCTGCTGCCGGAAAGCAGCTGGGCGGCTACGAAGTGCAGCAGGTCGGCAGCTTTGCAGCGGTCGGTCCCTACGTAAACGTAAAGCTTAACAAGGCAGATGCCTCCGCGGGCATACTGCGCACGATTGTGGAACAGGGCGAAGGCTACGGTTCCTTTGACGAGGCGGGGAACCGTCCGCTGGCCGGCAGGCGCGTCATGGTAGAGTATTCCAGCCCCAACACGAACAAGCCGCTGCACCTGGGGCACATGCGCAACGACGCGCTGGGCGAATCCGTGAGCCGCATCCTTAAGAAGGCCGGCGCCGAAGTTTTCCGCGTAAACATCATCAACAACCGCGGCGTGCACATCTGCAAGTCCATGCTCGCATACAAGCTGTTCCACGAGGCAAAGGGCGAAACCCCGGAGTCCCTGCACATGAAGGGCGACCACTTTGTGGGACAGTGCTATGTTGAATTCGACAAATACGCAAAAGAACACCCGGAAGCAGCGCAGCAGGCAGAGGACATGCTGGTGCAGTGGGAGCAGAGCAAGCCCGGCGACGAGCTGTACACGCTCTGGGAAAAGATGAACAGCTGGGCAATCAGCGGCGTAAAGGAAACCTACGAGCGCACCGGCGTCGGCTTCGAAAAACTCTACTTTGAAAGCGAAACCTACCTGAAGGGAAAAGAAGAAATCCTGAAAGGACTTGAAAAGGGCCTGTTCTTCAAGGCGCCCGACGGTTCCGTCCGCGTTGACGTAACCGAAGCTGTGGGCAAGGGCAAGGACGGCGAAGACCACGAAAAAGTGCTGCTGCGCAAGGACGGCACGTCCGTCTACATTACGCAGGACATCGGCACCGCCATTTTCCGCCACGGCGACTGGGCATTCAACCAGCTGGTCTACGTGGTTGCCAGCGAACAGATTTTCCACTTCAAGGTGCTCTTCTATATTCTGCGGAAACTCGGCTTTGAGTGGGCAGAAAAGCTCCATCACCTGAGCTACGGCCTGGTGAACCTGCCGTCCGGCCGCATGAAGAGCCGCGAAGGCACAGTTGTGGATGCCGACGACCTGATTGACTCCCTCCACGAGGCGGCGCTCAAGGAAATTCAGGAGAAAGGCCGCGACGAAGCTGTCGGCAGCCCGGACGAAGTTGCAGAGAAAGTGGCGCTTGCCGCCCTGCACTACTACCTGCTGCAGGTGGCTCCGGTAAAGGACATGCTCTTCAACCCGGAAGAAAGCCTTTCCTTCAACGGCAATACCGGCCCGTACCTTCAGTACATGGGCGCACGCATTGCTTCTATCCTGCGCAAGGCGGAAGAACAGGGACTGGAGCCGGATTCCAGCGACGCGGCGCTTGCCCTGCTGAGCCACGAAAGCGAATGGGAGCTGACCAAGAAGCTGGCAGAATTCCCCCGACTTGTGGCAAAGGCCGCAGAAGCGCTGGATCCCAGCATGATGGCGAACTACCTCTACGACGTAAGCAAGGCATTCAGCGCATTCTACCGCGACTGCCCCATCCTTGCCGTTGCAGACAAGGAGCCGCAGCTTGCACGGGCACGCCTGTGCCTTGCCTCCTGCACGCTCACGGTGCTCAGAAACGCCATGCACCTTGTGCTCGTGCCCTTCCTTGACCGCATGTAGGCCACGACAGAAACGAAAGCACAACACGTCCGCCCCGCTCAGCTACCGGAATCCGCAGTCTGAGCGGCGGCGGGCATTTTTATGCACCCGCACGCGTTGACGTTCCGCCCCCCCCGCTTTTTCCCGGCACGGATTCCATCAAATGTAAATTTTCCCCATTACCTTGCATTTTTATGCTTTATTATGTATAATTATACAAAACTATGGTGTAAGGGGAAGAACCATGTCAGATACTTTTCTTGAGAACAGCACTTTCATAAACAGGCTGACGGAATTTGCACGGGATAATGACCCCATTGACCCTGCGCTCTACCAGAAATACGACGTAAAGCGCGGCCTGCGTTATGCAGACGGCCGCGGCGTGCTCGTGGGACTTACGAGCATCGGCGATGTCGTGGGCTACGAGATTGACGCAGAGGGCAAAAAGGTTGCCGTTCCCGGCAGGCTCATCTACCGCGGCTACAGCGTTGAGGACATCGTGCATGACGTCGAGGCGCGCCACCAGTTCGGCTACGAACAGTGCGTGTACCTGCTGCTCTTCGGTGACCTGCCCACGCAGGCCCAGCTGGATGAGTTCAGCGCCTTTTTGGGAGAACTGCGCACGCTTCCGCCGAATTTTACCGAAGACATGATTATGAAGGCGCCGTCAAGCGACATCATGAACAAGATTGCGCGCGGCGTGCTTGCCTCTTATTCCTATGACCCCGATCCGGAAAACCGGGATGTCGCAAATGTCATGCGGCAGTGTATTGAGCTGGTTTCCCGCTTTTCAACGCTGGCTGCGTACGGCTACCAGGCAAAGCGCCGCTACTACGACGGCAAGAGCATGTACATACACAACCCCGACCCCACGCTGGGCACGGCGGAAAATTTCCTGCGGCTCATCCGCAGCGACAAAAGCTACACGCGCCTTGAAGCCGAAGTGCTTGACCTTGCGCTTATCCTGCACGCGGAGCACGGCGGCGGTAACAACTCATCTTTGACCATCCACGTCGTTTCCTCCGCAGACACGGATACGTATTCCGCGGTTGCCGCCGCAGTCGGCTCACTGAAGGGGCGGCGCCACGGCGGTGCAAACATCCGCGTCATGGAGATGATGGACGACATCAAGGCACACGTAAAAGACTGGAGCAACGAAACTGAAATCGCAGACTACCTGCGCAAAATTGCCCGCAAGGAAGCGTTCGACCACACCGGACTGATTTACGGCCAGGGCCACGCCGTCTACACCGTCAGCGACCCGCGCGCCGCCCTGCTGCGCGACAAAGCCGCAGAACTTGCCCGCGAAAAAGGCTGCGAGGAAGAATTCAACCTGTACTGCAGTATCGAACGGCTTGCTCCGGAAGTGCTGTACGAGCTGCACGGCACCGGCAAGCGCATCTGCACAAACGTGGACTTTTTCTCCGGCTTTGTGTACACCATGCTCAACATTCCGCGCGAGCTGTACACGCCGCTCTTTGCCATCGCACGTATTGCAGGCTGGAGCGCACACCGCATCGAGGAAATCGTTGCGGGCGGACGCATCTACCGCCCTGCATACAAGAACATTTCTCCGGAACGCGCCTACGTGCCCATGGAAAAACGCACCGGGCACCAGGCAGTGGTACGGCTTGCCCAGAGCGACGACGTAACCACCAGCGGACCGTCAGACTAAATGCAGCTGAAAGCGCATGTTTAAAAAGAAAAGAGCCCGGTGCTTGCACCGGGTTCTTTTTTCAGGCTGGAACAGACTGAGCGGCGGAAAAGCGCCGGAGTCTAGAGCTTGAATTTCTGCATTTCGCCCTGCAGTTCCTTTGCGGCGGCATTGTTCGCCTCGGAAGTTTTGTTCACATGTTCCATACCGGACATTATCAGGTCTGAACCATTTTCTATCTCGATGACGCTGTTGGAAATCAGCTGAGTCGTCTTGTTGAGCGACTCCATGCCGGCGGCAATTTCCTGCCCGCTGGAAAGCATTTCCTGCGAGCTGCTCTTGACGTTAAGCGTGGAATCGTCGATGTTCTTCATCGCCTCAAGAATCTGAGAAGAACCCTCTGACTGCTCGCGCATAGCGTTCATAACGGTCTCTTCCTGCTGCTGTACCGTCTTGGTCAGCTCAAAGATAACATTGAACTGCTTCTGGAGCATCTTGGAGCTTTCTGCAATCGTCGCAACAACAGACTCAAGGCCGTTCAGGTTGTCGGTAATCTTCTTGCCCTGCTGGCTGCTTTCCTCTGCGAGCTTGCGGATTTCGTCAGCGACGACTGCAAAGCCCTTGCCGCTTTCGCCCGCGTGGGCAGCTTCGATAGCAGCGTTCATAGCAAGCAGGTTCGTCTGCTGTGCAATGTTTTCGATGATGTTGGACGCTTCCACGGCACCGTGGGACGCCTCAAGAATCTTCTCGGCAACGCGGGTGTTCTCTTCAACCTGCTCCTGCCCCTTGCTTGCGGCCTGCGAAAGGTTTTCAACGGCAGCATCGTTCTTTTCAAGGATGTGCGTTACGCTTTCGATGTTCGCAACCATCTGGCGGACAGCAGCGGAACTTTCCTCAACGCCGGCGCTCTGGTTATCAATATCCTTGTTCAGGCTGCGGATGTTGGCCAGAATTTCGCTCGTTGCAGCGCTCATCTCGTTCACGCCGGAGGTCTGGTTGTCCATCTCGCTGCGCACTCTCTTGATGTTCGCAATAATCTGATGCAGGCTCGCAGAAGATTCGGTCATGTTGGAAGCAAGCTCGTCGGCAAGGCGGTCGTTGGCATCAACGTTCTTGCTTACATTCACGAGCATGGTCTGCGTGGTGGAGTGCGCGGTGTTCAGGTCGTTGATAAGCAGGCCGGTTTCGTCGCGCCCGGTCACGAGTATCTGCTTGCCGGTGTAGTCGCCCTTGGCAAAGGTATGCACAAATTTGCGCATGGCGGAAATGCGGCTTGTAATTCCCCGGAAGAGGAAGAAGAAGTCCATGATGGTGGTGGCAATGCAGACGATAACCTGGGGAAGCACCTTGGTAAAGAGCAACCGCTGCGAGGTGAAAGTGCTGCCGTCACTGAGCTTTGTGTTCACGTAGGGAAGGAAGTAGATGACCGGCCCGAATGCTGCAAGGAACATGCCCACACAGGTAAGCACGGCAACAAAGGTGTTGCGCGGCAGCAGGCCCAGCGACATGTCCTTCTGGCGGAACGGCAGGAAGGTAATCCACTGTTCCAGGGCTTCAATCCAGAAAATGTAGGCAAGCACGGCGAACATAAAGGTGTTGCCGATGAAGAACAGGGTGTAGGCGGTGCCGTTGAAGTTTGTTACGCCGCCCATCTTTGCTGCAGTTGATATGACAATCGGAAGGATAAAGCCGGCGCCCATGCCGAAAGCGATGTTCATCGTGGTAAGGGAGCCGCTTGCCCGGTTGCATTCGTCGCAGGAAGCTTCCGTACCGTTGTACTGTTCAAGGACTGCATAGGTGCGCCGCGCGCTGAAAAGTGCCCAGCCGACGATGAGTACAATGCTGATGAGCGTCTGGGGCGCACTGAGGATTTTCAGCACCTGAAGGATGGAACCGCCCACCGTTTCGTTCAGGCCGCCTATCATCCGTGTACTCACCGTAAACAGCGTAATGTACAGGGACGGCAGCGTATAAATAAGCAGATTATATACATACACTTTTGCCGGAACCGGTGTGACAAGGCTTTTGTTCTCTGACATAAAAATCTCCTCATTACGTACACGGGCTGTCTCCGGTCAGACCAGTGCACAATTAGATTATCGGCAGTATAGAGCCGTTCCAAAAGCCCGAAGCTTTTGAATGCAATTTTTGAAATAATACAATCTGCTCTGAAACTAAGTTTCCGAACAGCTTTAATACAAGTCGGAAGAAGTTCAAAAAGCAACCAGACTTTTTAAACTTCATACTATAATACTATAATTATAACGTGTTTTCAAGCGTTGTCAACGTAAATGGAAAGCGTAAAACAAAAAATGTGCTCCTGCGGGAGGTTCCACCGGGAACACATTTTAAGTTTATTCACATAATCTATCAGCAGTTTACCACGTCCTGCAGCAGGTGCAGTACCTTGTCCGGACAGGCCTTGACGCATTCGCCGCAGCTGGTGCACTTGGCGTAATCAATCTGCGGGATGCCGCTGGACACGTCAATGCACTGCGCCGGGCACTTGCGCGCGCACATGCCGCACTTAAAGCAGCCGGCCGTGCAGTTCTTGCGGATCTGCGGCTTGTTGTCGCTGTGGCAGGAACATGCTGCCACGGAGCCTTTCCGCTCCGCCGGAACCAGCGCAAAGAGGTGCTTGGGGCAGACCTTTGCACACTTGCCGCAGCCCGTACATTTCTTGTAATCCACGTGGGGCAGCCCGTCATCGCCCATGCTGAGCGCACCGAAAGGACATGCAGCCGCGCAGTCGCCGTAGCCCACGCAGCCGGACGCACAGAGCTTGGTACCACCCACGGCAAGGCTTGCCGCGCGGCAGGTCTTAAGCCCCGTGTATTCGCCCTTTGTACCGGCACATTCTTTGCTGCCGCGGCAGGCAAGGAATGCAACCTTGCGCTCTGCCCCGCCGCCGGAAACGCCCATAATCTGCGAAAGCTTTTCCGCTGTGGCCGGGCCGCCCGCCACGCAGCCGGTTACCGGGGCCTCGCCCGCAGCAACAGCCGCCGCAAAGGCATCGCAGCCTGCATAGCCGCAGCCGCCGCAGTTGCCGCCGGAAAGCGCATCGCGTATCTGCGCAACCTTGGGGTCAACGGCAACCGCAAAGATTTTCTTGAACAAGCCCAGCAGCAC
>CADCQA010000263.1 GCA_902803415.1 uncultured Spirochaetaceae bacterium
ACCCTGCAGCTTTGCATAGGCCTTGTTGGATTCAGCCTCGGTACCGTGACCCATGCAGCAGAGCGCGGTCTTGCCGTCGGCAAAGGTCTTTGCGCGCGCGGCGATGATGTCTGCAACCTTTTCGTAGTCGGCATCGCTGGAAAGCAGCGGAGCGGCGAGCGCAACGCGGTCAAATTTGCTTTCATACTTTGCAAGCGTATTCTTCAGGTCGTTGTATTCCAGACCGTCCATCAGGTGGCTCGGCTGCACGATGAGTGTCCGCACGCCTTCGGAAACAGCGCGGTCAAGTGCCTGCTGTACGTTGTCAATAACAATACCGTCGCGCTTCTTCAGCTTTTTGATGATGGTCTCTGCAGTAAAGGCGCGCGCAACCTTGTAGTCGGGGAAACGCTCGCGGATAGCACTCTCTATGCCGCCGATGGTAACTGTACGGCTGGTGTTATAGCTTGTACCAAAGCTGACAACAAGGATTTCCTTATCCTGCCCCACCGGAGCATTGCGCTTGGATTTTGCATAGGCAGAGGAGAAAAAACCGCCGATAAGGCAGACCGCAGAAACAATACCGAACACCTTTCTTTTCATAATAACCCCCGGACTTCTGTCCTTATGTAGTATCCGGCATACATGCTTTCCGCGGAAACAAAAAAAGCCATGCGCCCCCGCACGGGAATGCACGGCATCATTGCAGCCTGTCAACCAGAAGCACCGAAAGGCCTATGACTCCCCGGAAGACGCACAAAACGTCTTCTTTCAGCATGAGTCACTGCGGCTACGCCATAGCCCCGGCACCTTCCCTGGTCACGGGGAAGCATGTGTGCCTGCATCCGGGCAGGTATCTGACTCTGGAGACTGGCTCCAACACAGTAGCGGCACTGCCGGGGATTCCCACCCCGTTCCCTGTTAGGCACGCATTCCATTGCTGATTCTACGTGCACCCGGATACAGTCCCACTGTACCACAACACATTTTCATTGTCAATCTTGAAAGAAACGCCCCTAGCGGGACAGGGCGCGGGAGCTCCAGTAGGCGCTCACTTTCTTTACATAGTCCAGACCGCGCAGCTTTTCCAGCTGCTGCAGGGGCAGCATGAAGCCCGCATTGTAGGCGGCGGCGCTTATTTCCAGCCGGTACAAATCCGATTTTCCGGCAAGACCGTGCCGCTGGCCGCATATCTCAAGGAAGGCCCGCAGGTACAGGCATTCCCAGTGCAGGTATTTCAGGCGGTTAACGCGTTCGGTAAGATCGGCAAAGCTGCCGGGCTCCGCGGAAGGCAGCAGCACGGCGTACTTCTGCTTCAAAACCGGGGAACGGGAAACTTCTTTCTCTACCGCCTGTGCAAAACTGGGCTTCATCTGCAGCGGGCCGATGGAACAGCACTCCAGTTCCCAGCCCATGCACACCAGCATTCTGTCCAGCGCAGATTCCATTGTATCGCGCCACTGCCGGTAGCGGAGCAGCTCCGGGTAGACGACGGCGGTAGCAAAGAGCACGTCTGCCTCCGTACCGGCAAGTTCAGCTTCAATCCCGGCAATCAGGGCGGAAACATCATCCGCTGCCTGTGCCCTAGACTCCGCAGCTGCCGCAGGCATAGTTGCCTTCGGCATACTATCCTTGGCAGGCGTCTGGGGAAGCGCATACGCAGCGGCAAAGCATGCACAGAGGGCAAGCACCGGCACTTTCATGGCAATCCCCTGCACGCTTACTCGGCTTTCCCGGCGTTACGCACCATACGGAAGCCCATGCTTTCGTCCCGGAGGTTCAGCGAGAACACCCCGTAGCGGCAGGAAACCGCGCACTCAGATTCGCCGGAATCCCAGGAGCCTCCGCACCCTATACCGTAAAAGCCGTTTTTGTCCCAGCACCATTCGCCCACATTGCCAGTCATGTCGTAAATCCCCCTGCCGTTTGCTGCCCTGGTACCGACTTTCTGGGGCTGCCCGTCACTGTTTCCGCGGTACCAGGCAACGCTGTCTATGCTGTCGCTGCCGGCATACTGATGCCCGTCGTCCGCCGCAAGCAGCCATTCCGCTTCCGTGGGAAGCCGCCAGCCGTTTGCGTTCTGGTTCCACTGCACGTCATAGGTGCGGTTATCTTTTCCGTCGGTGTCCCACTCAGAAGTGTTTGTGCTGCCGTTTACGCTGTAGCACGGCGTAAGTCCCTGCAGCATGCTGAGGAAATTGCAGAACTTTACTGCGTCATACCAGCTGATACATTCCAGCGGGAGCCGCTCATCCCCCGTGTATCTGGAGGGGTTTTCGCCCGTAACGGCGGCATAGAAGCCCTGCGTTACTTCGGTTTTCTGGATGAAAAAACTGCCCACGCGCACCAGGGAATCCGCAGCAGTGTAGGCCTGGATGCTTTTTTTCAGGGAGGAAACCTTCTGCTGGATTTCCTTATGAAAACTTCCCGAACGCTCCCGAACGCTTTCCCGAAGTTCAATAATTTTCTCTTTGGTCAACGACTGAGCCATATCCGTCCGGATATTCCCAACCAGCTGCTGCAGCTGCTGATGGAGCTCTTCTTCGCTGCTCTCCCCGATAAGGGTACAGCGCGCAATCAACTCAACAATTTCATCTTTGTTGACTTCCTCCAGAATTGACGCAGCAACAAGGACCTCCTCAATACTTGCAGTACTGGTAAGCCAATTTTGTGCGGCAGCCTCTCTTTCTGCCCGTGCAAGGGCATCCTTTACATAGGAACCGCGCCGGAAAACAATCCATCCATACCTGTCTCCCTTCGAGAGCATTTCCATTGTATCTTTGTCCTTGAACCTGTACTGGAATTTCATGGTATTAGGGTCTTTGATGGGAACCCATGCGCCGGCAACAGCGTCATACGTTTCAGTTAATGTCATTGAAATCTGCCCTTCTGACACCGTACAGGGGCCCCCGCACAGAGAGTGAGTACCCGTCCGGTTGTTGTGCGGAGCCATGAAGAAATACCTGAATTTTCCTTTATCAAGGGAAAATATAATGGACCAACCGACTCTGCTGCCTTTCCATTCCCCCTGCAGCTTTTCTACATCACTGGATGCACCCTGTGCAAAAGCCCGGCCCGGCGCAAAAAGTGCAAGGACGAGCAGCACAAGCAGCATGCATGCACGATGCATGAAT
>CADCQA010000264.1 GCA_902803415.1 uncultured Spirochaetaceae bacterium
CTGAATGCACTGATATCCCGCCTGCCGTTCTTCCGCTGGGCGGTACTGGGAATAAAAAAGAAAAAGGAAGCACACTAGATTTTTGGGCAGGGCCTTAGCGTTATAAAAAAAGCACAGGTGCAAAGCATATTGTTTGTGGCTGTGTAAGGAGAATACCTGTTGCACCTGTGCTTTATATTCAAAGTCATGTGCAGGCAGCTGACCGGAAACCCCGGTGGCTGCTCACACAGTTAGCATACAGTAACTAGCAATAAATGTCAAGCACATGGAGAAAAAAATCTCCATGCACAGACAGTTTTTCAGCGTGAAAGGCCCTAGTCAAACGTGAAGGAATCGAATTCTGCAATGATACCGTCACTTTCCGAAAGGAATTCAAAATACACGGCATGCTTACCCGTCAAAGGCACCGTCACGGGAACCTGCAGGGACTGTTCCCCCGGCTGCAGCTGTGCGCTGGCAACAATGGTGCCCCGGTAGTCGTCGATGCGGACCTGCACGCAGACGGCGGCACGGGCAGCAATCTTTGCGCTCACAGACTTTGCAGCACACTCCCCGAACTGCAGGTAACGGAAACCAACCGTCAGGCCGGAAGTAATGTCGGTTACCGGAGCAGAAACGCTGTCCGTCTGCTCGTACACAGGCTTGATGTATGCGCCGCCCATGCCGCCATTCGCACCGCCTTTCCGGCCGCCGTAGAGGTGGCAGGCATACCCGGCAGATATGATTTTGCGGGCATCAAGCCCATTCGTATGGGCACCCTGCGAAGTCATCTCCACCGGGACAGATGCAAGCGGCTCACCGTCCGCACCACGTATGATGCGCCCGATAAAAAGTCTTCCGCTGCTGTCTTCTGCAATCTCCACAGGTTCAATCATTCCCTGGCGGGCATATTCATCAGTGCCGGTCTGCCGGTGGTAAAAAACATACCACTGCCCGTTCACATTGATGATGCTGCCGTGATTGTTGCCCCAGCGGTACGTCATTTCGCCCTGCCCGTCACCGGTGCGCAGGATTTCGCCGCCGTTAAAGCTTATGTCGCCGCCCGGCTTGTAGCCTTCAAGCGGACTGTCGCTGTACTTATAGGAAAGAAAGCCGTTGCAGTCTTCGTGAACACCCAGTTCCGGAACCGCCACGTTGTAACGCTTTGAGTAGATGAATACATACTTGCCGTTCACCTTGCGGGGAGAAGAAGCCTCAAAGAAGGAATCCTGTTCGCTGAATGCCCCGTCATCGGGTGCCCACTGTGCACGGCAGTGCCCAATGATATTCTGGCGGAGCGTACCGGGCTTTATAGTTGCCATGTCATCGTTCAATTCGGCACAATAGTGCTTGCAGAATCCCCAGAATGCATAGACACGCCCGTCATCATCAACAAGAATGCCGGGGTCGAATCCCAGCTCCGTCTTCACCGGATTGGTAAACGGCCCAGCAGGATTCCTGCTGCTTGCAAGCATAATGCGGGAACCTTTTGCCTCCGCCGCGTACAGGTAGAACGTGTCGCCTTTCTGCACCACGTCGGGGGCATACAGCACGGACTTGTCGGTCGCTTCATAGCAGACACCGTGGCACGTCCAGTCGGTCAGGTCAGTAACGGGAGCACTCCAGACCACCTGGTCATAGCCGCAGTACTGCGTCCGCAGCGTGTCATGGGAGCCGTACACGTACACACGTTTTTCTCCATTGTACTCAAAGACGCGCGGCTCGCCGTCCGGCACGTGTTCCCACAAGGGCATATAGGGGTTTGCCCCCTTGATATATTCTTTTGCCATACAATTCCTCCCGGGCTTCAGCTGCCCAAAAGTGCGCGGGCACGTTCAAGGGCGCCGGAGATGTGGTCGTAAATGTTTTCCCGCCCCAGTTTGTCCGCCATACCGGTTTTTTCCAGCAGCATGTAGGGCTGGGTATGAATGCCGGAGATGACGATGGTTATTCCCTTGCGGTCACAGGCCGCCTTTGCCTGCTCCAGCGCCCGGATGCCGCCGGCATCAAGATAAATGGTGTTCCGCATGCGCAGGATGAGCACCTTGTAGTCCAGTCCGGCCTTCTCCACGGCGACCTCGAACTTGCGCACCGTGCCGAAAAAGAGCGGGCCTTCGATTTCATAGACCATGGCACCCTTGGGCAGGTCGAGTTTTTCCTCCGGCATATCCGCTGCATGCAGGCCGGAAGTCAGCGCCTCACGCTTGTTCTGCACTTCGGACAGGTCTATCATCTTCTTAATGAAGAAGAACGCAGCCAGCCCCAGTCCGACTTCAATCGCCATCGTCAGGTCAACGAACACCGTTATCAGGAAGGTAACGGCAAAGACTGCCGTATCCGACTTCTGGCCCTTGATGAGGGAACGGATTGCGGGGAAACCCGCCATGTTCCACGCGACATTAATCAGCACAGCAGAAAGGGCCGCCATCGGGATGTACGCGGCATATTTTCCGAAGAACAGCAGAATCAGAAGCAGCGTAAGGGCGTGGACAATACCGGCAACCGGCGTCCGGCCGCCGTTCTTGATGTTCGTTGCTGTCCGTGCGATTGCACCGGTAGCCGGGATTCCCCCGAAAAGCGGCGACACAATGTTTGCAATTCCCTGCCCGATAAGCTCAGTGTTTGAATCATGCTTTGCGCCCGTCATACCGTCGGCAACCACCGCGCTCAGCAGCGATTCGATTGCGGCAAGCACCGCGATGGACACTGCCGTGGGGAAGAGCTGGCGGATAGTACCAAGCGAAAAATCCGGAAGCTGGGGTTTGGGAAGCGTGTTCGGTATCTCAAAATGGCGGCTGCCGTCGGCAAAGCTTCCGATGGTGTCTGTCTTGAGGCCGCAGAATGTGTCGAGCAGGATTGCGGCAACAGTCGCAAGAATCAGGACAACAAAGCTTCCGGGGATTTTCTTGATGAATTTTGACCAGGTGAAGATGAACACCAGGCAGACAGCCGCCATAATAAAGGAATAGACATTGATGGTGGAAGCCGACTTGATGTAGACAATGATTTTCGGCAGGAAGTCACCCGGCATCTTTGTGTATTCTTCGCCCAGAATGCGCATGGGGACGGAAAAATCCGGGGAAAGCCCAAAGAAATCCCCGATCTGCCCGGCCGCAATGGTAACCGCGATGCCGGCGGTAAAGCCCGTGACGATAGTATATGGAATAAACTTTACCAGTCCGCCCATCTTGAACGCACCAAGCAGAATCAGCAGGATTCCGGCCATAACCGTTGCCGTCGCAAGCCCGGACAAACCGAACTGGGCAACAACACCATACACGATGACCGCGAATGCACCCGTGGGTCCGCCAATCTGGACGGTGGAACCGCCGAACGCAGAAATGCAGAAGCCTGCAATGATTGCCGTAAACAGACCTGCCGCCGGATTCACGCCGGAAGCGATGGCGAACGCAATTGCCAGCGGAAGCGCGACAATGCCAACAATAAGACCTGCAATGAGGTCGGACACAAAAGTCTTGCCATTGTAGCCTTTCAAGGAATTAATAAGCTGCGGTTTGAACATAATGGAAAATTATGTACTTTTTTATAATATTGTGCAATATGGCTGGCAGAAATTTCAGGGAATTCTCACCGGAAGAACATTCAAAAACCCCTGGATTTTGAAACCGGCACATATACCTTCCCGGCGCATCATGCTATACTTTCCCCCATGAGCAATCGTATTTACATCACCCGCCACGGGCAATCCCAGTGGAACGTGGAACAGAAGGTTCAGGGTGTAACAGAGACTCCGCTTACCGCAAAAGGAATTGAGCAGGCGCAGGCACTTGCGCGCAAAATAAAGGAAGAAAAAATTCCCGTCGATGAAATCCTTCATTCCCCGCTCAGCCGCGCGGTAGACACCGCACGGATTATTGCCGCGGAAAACAAGCTGCCGCTTTTTATGGAACCGCGGCTCATCGAGCAGAATTTCGGGGAATACGAAGGCCATGAATGGAACAAGCATCCGGGAGTCTTTCACGAGGTAAAAAAGCAATTCGCCTGCGACTACAACGGCGGCGAATCAATGCTCCGGCTGGGGCAGCGAATCTATAACCTGCTCGACGAACTCAAAATCCGTTCACGCAAAGAAGACAAAACTTTCCTGCTTGTAACACACGGCGGAATCGTCCGTATGATTCACAGTTATTTTTTCTCGGAAACAAACGAAGAATTCAGCTCAACTGAAATTGAAAACTGCGAAGTGCGGGAATATACTTTCCGCTAAAAGCGTTCCGCACCAGAGCTGCACCGGCAATTCCAGGCACGGAAAACATAAGGGGAAGCCCGATGTGCGCGAACACCGCAGCACATCAGACTTCCCCCAAAAATCAGGCTTCCGCGCCAGCGCTATTCTTTCACCGCGCCGGAGCCCATGCTTTGAATCATCGCTTTCTGCGTAAACAGGAAGAAGATTACAAAGGGAACGGCAATAACCAGCGCACCGGCAGCAAAATTCGTGAATTCATTTTTCTTGTCGGAGACAAAAGCAAAAAGGCCAAGTGCAAGCGTCTGCTTGGCCGGCGTGCGCAGCACCATCTTGGGGAAGATAAAATCCATCCACGGCCCGGTAAAGCTGGAAATCCCCAGGAAGGTTATAATCGGCTTTGTGATGGGCAGGATAATGGTACTGTAAATCCTGAAGTGGCTTGCACCGTCAATGCGCGCTGCCTCGTCCAGATTCTGGCTCACCGTATCCATGTAGCTTTTTACCATCCAGGTATTGTACGGGATATTCCCCGCAACATACACAAGCACAAGGCCCCACAAGGTATCAAGTCCGCCGATTCTAAGCAGGATAACGTAGATTGCAATCATGCCGACGAATGAAGGGAAAATCTGCAGGATAAGCAGGCTTACCATAAGCGGCTTTTTGAACACAAAGCGGAAGCGTGAAAATACGTACGCGCTCAGCGACGCTATGATAACCGTAAGCAGCGCCGTCCACAGGGAAATGACAAGCGTGTTGCGGAACCAGACCCAGTACTGCGTCTTGGTAAAAACATAGATAAAATGCTTGAGCGTAACGCCGTCCTTGAACGGAACAATGTTCAGGGATGCAATGCCGTTCCCCGGGCTGAACGCAGCGCTTACCGTATACACGAGCGGATAAAACACGAAGAACGAAATGAGAATGAATACAATGTATATAATGCCCCGGTTGAGAATCTCGACCGCACCGTAATTCTTTTTCATACCTCACCTTCCTTGTAAGCCTTTGTGTTCATAAACTGGTAGACCGCAAAGGGTGCCAGAACCACAAAGATGAGCACAGCTATGACGGATGCGTAATTGTAGCGCATGAGCGTAATGGTCAGCTTGTAAATCCACGTCACCAGAATGTCGGTGCCGCCCGCCATAGTCGTGGTGCTGTCCGCAACCGTCGGTTCCCCGGCCGTAAGAAAGTATATGACACCGAAATTGTTTATATTATGCGTAAAGCTCATGATGATGAGCGGCATGGTCTGGTACAGAACAAGCGGCAGTGTAATGGAACGCAGAATCTGATTGCCCGTGGCGCCGTCAATGCGCGCTGCTTCAAACAGATCCTCAGGGATTGCCGTCATTGTACCAAGGGAAAGCATCATGAAGTAGCCGAAGCCTGCCCACAGATTGATGACAATACACATAATCTGTGCAAGCGTTGCATTTCCCAGCCAGGGAATGGTACCGTCCAGAATCCCCAGCTGCTGCAGCGTGCGGTTCACCACACCAAAAGTACCGTTCAGCAGGTTGCGCCACACCAGCATGGTGATGACAGAAGGAACCGCATACGGCAGGATAAAGATGAACTGAAAGGCTCCCTTAAAGCGGATTTTGCTGTGCTTCAGCTGGACGGCAACAAGCAGTCCTCCAAAATAGCACGTAAACGTAGAAAGCACTGCCCACACCAGCGTCCACAGTGCAATATGAGCAAAGCCCTTTGACCACGTGTTTCCGCCGCCAAGCAGTTCCTTGAAATTCTGGATGCCGACCCAGTCAACCGTATTCTTGGGCGGAATGTGGTTTGGTGCAGAATAGTTTGTGAATGCCACTGCAATGCTGAACAGCAGGGGCACCACAACAAAGATAAGCAGCATGATGACACACGGTGCAAGCCCCATGAGGGGGAAAGCCTTGTTCACCGTGTCTGCTGCACTGTCCTTGTGCAGGGGGTAATGCCCCATGCGGCAGTATTCCTTGTAGGACTTGCCCGCACTCTGCACAGAGATGACATAGGTAGCAACGAACATCGCGACAAGCGCGAGGATCAAAATTCCATCTATCAGCATGAAGATGGAATTATCCCGCAGCTTAACCGCAATGTCCGGCTGCGGCGAGCCGAGCGTAACGAGGTTCACTATTTTACGCACGATTGCGGGACTGAAGCAGAGGAACACCACCTCCACCGCCGCGAAAAGTGCACCCTTCAGATATTCCTTGAGGTAAAGCAGGTGTGCAAGCCCCATGAAGCATGAGGCCGTGCACATCACTTTCTTTCTTGAGCTTCCGTCAGTTTCCAGTCGCATACGTCGCCTCGCCTGCTGCAAAAAGCAGCTTATTTCTTTATGATTGCTGCATTGCAGGCATCAAGTTCTGCCTGTGCATCAGCACCATCCCAAATGTTCTTGCAGGTATTGCCCATCGTTTCCCAGAATGCGCCCATCTCCGGAATTGACGGCATGGGGAATGCATAGTCAAGCTGCTTGAGGAATCCGGACATGTACTTGCTGGAAACCTTTGTGTTGATTGACGGCATTGCACCCGTCAGGTCAAAGCGCAGCTGCTGCATCTCAGGCGTAAGCAGGAAGCGGGCAAAATCCGCGGCTTCCTCCGGGTGGTCAGAGTATTCGCTGACAACCATGGTGCGCGTGCCGCTGAAGGAACTTGCAGGCTTGCTCTCGCCGGGAAGCGCAGGAAGCGGTGCAACACCAAAGTCAATGCCGGCATCTTCGAACGGCTTTACGTTCCAAAGACCGGTGATATGCATGGCAGCATTGCCGGACTGGAATGCTGCATCGCAGGTTGCGGTGCTCAGGTCAGCGGCAGGAACATTGATGACACTGCGCAGGCTCTGGAAGAATTTCATGCCGGCAACAGAATC
>CADCQA010000265.1 GCA_902803415.1 uncultured Spirochaetaceae bacterium
CAAACTGATTATCGCCGCGGTTCTCTTCCTTGCGGCCCTGCTGATTGAAAAGCTTGTTACGTTCGACATGGATCCGGATCACAGCCGCTATCTTCTTGTGCACTCTGCCTGCCTGCTCCTGTACTTTGCCGCCTACATGCTTACGGGTTTCGGGCTTCTTAAAGAAGCTGCATGGAATCTTTTCCACGGAAAATTCTTCGGCGAGGAATTCCTGATGTCCGTTGCGACGGTGGGTGCCGTCTGCATGGGCGAATATGCCGAGGCTGTTGCGGTTATGCTGCTGTTTCAGCTGGGCGAATATTTTGAAGGAAAGGCCGTTGCCCGTTCCCGCCGCTCCATCACGGAGCTGGTGGACGTGCGCCCTGATTCCGCGAATGTCCGCCGGGGCGGGGAAGTGCTGACCGTGCGGGCGGAAGAGCTTGTCTGCGGCGACGTTGTTCTGGTGCGCCCCGGCGAGCGTGTTCCCGCTGACGGCACGGTGCTTTCCGGTTCGTCGCTGGTCGATACCGGCGCGCTGACCGGCGAAAGCGTTCCGAGGGAAGTTGCTGCGGGTGATACCGTGCTTGCCGGTTTTGTAAACACCGCGCGCCCGCTGGAAATAACGGTTTCCAGGGAATACCATGACAGCGCCGTCAGCCGCGTGCTGGTGCTGGTGGAACAGTCCCAGAGCCGCAAGGCAAAGCTGCAGCGCTTTATCAGGCGCTTTGCAAAAGTCTACACGCCTGTTGTCTGCGGTGCCGCGCTTTTGCTTGCCCTTGTTCCGCCGCTCATTGTGCTGCTTTCCGGTGCTCCCATGCAGGGCGTGTTCCGCACGTGGCTTTACCGCGCGCTGGAGCTGCTGGTTGTCTCCTGCCCCTGTGCACTGGTCATTTCCGTTCCGCTCAGCTTCTATGCCGGAATCGGACTTGCAAGCAGGAACGGTATTCTGGTCAAGGGCTCAAACTTTATCGAGCTGCTTTCCCGCGCACGGACTGCGGTCTTTGACAAGACGGGCACGCTTACCAAGGGTGTGTTCGAAGTGACGGGCGTTCATCTTTCGCCCGGTTCGGTACTTTCCGAGGAGGAGCTGCTTGCGCTTGCCACCCACGCGGAATATTTTTCTACGCATCCGATTTCCCGCTCGCTGCGTTCCGCCCACAGCTGTCCCGAATGCGGAAAGGTGCAGGCTGCCGACGTGCAGGAGCTGAGCGGACTGGGCATCAAATGCATGGTGGACGGCAAAACGGTGCTGGTGGGAAACGAACGCCTGATGCATCAGTTCAACGTGAGCGGCATGGTGCCCTGCACCGGGGACGACAGCGGTACGCTGGTGCACGAGGCCGTGGACGGAGTGTACATGGGGCACATCGTTATCAGCGATGTGGTCAAGGAAGCTTCCCGCCCTGCGCTGGAAAACCTGCGGAAAACCGGCGTGCGCAAGCTTGTGATGCTGACGGGCGACGGTGAGAACGCAGCCGCTGCGGTTGCCGGCAGTCTGGGCATTGATGAGCTGTATTCCCAGCTGCTTCCTGCGGACAAAGTGACGAAGGTCGAAGAGCTGATGGCCGGGCGTTCCGGCAGCAAAGAGACGCTGCTTTTTGTGGGCGACGGCATAAACGATGCGCCGGTGCTCAGCCGTGCCGACGTAGGAATTGCGATGGGCGCCATGGGGTCTGATGCCGCCATCGAGGCTGCGGACGTGGTGCTGATGGACGATAATCCCGGCAAGGTTGCCGTTGCGGTTTCCGTGGCAAAGCGCACCATGCGCACCGTGGTGCAGAATGTGGCCGGTGCGCTTACCGTGAAGACCGCAATCATGGTGCTGTGCGCGTGCGGCTTCGGCAACATGTGGCTTGCCGTGTTCGGAGACGTGGGCGTAACCATGCTTGCCGTGCTGAATGCAATGCGCCTGCTGCACGTAAAGCTTCGTGCCGCGTAAAGCGCGGGTCGGGCTTGTCCGCTCAGTTTGAAGGACGCTTGCAGAAGCGGTAGGTGAACCACGCTCCTGCGTAGCGCCCGACGAATCTGCTGGCGGCAGCCTTGAACTTCCATTTGAATGCCCAGAGCGCGTAGAGCTTTCCC
>CADCQA010000266.1 GCA_902803415.1 uncultured Spirochaetaceae bacterium
TCTTCCAAAGCCCGCTCCGCACAATCAACGGCGCGCTTAACGCCCATGCAGTATCCCAACACCTTCGCACGAATGATTTCCATGCCACAACTATAGGGCATCTCCAAAAACTGGTCAAGTCCAGCTGGTAGAGATGCCACAGGGCAAAAAAAATACCCGCCCTGCAGAACAGGACGGGCATTCTCTCAAGAAAACCTGCGTTCAGAACTTAGTTGGAAGCAGGCATAACCACGGTGTGAGCCGTAGACTTCTTGGGACGGACACGGTCGGCATTCTCGCCCGGCTCCCAGTGGCGGCGCATAAATGCGATAAAGCCGGAACTGATGAACAGAGAAGAATAACAGCCGGAAAGCAGACCGATTGTCAGCACGATTGCAAAGTCATGGATGCTGCCGGTCGTAAACACAAGCAGTGAGATAGACGCAAAGAGCGTCGTCACCGTTGTGATGATAGAACGGCTCAGCGTGTCTGACAGTGAGCGGTCAAGAATATCACGGAAGTCACGAGTCTTCACGAACTTCAGGTTCTCGCGCACACGGTCAAGGATAACGACCGTTGCGTTGATTGAATAACCGAATATGGTCAGGACGGCAGCAAGCGTCGTCGGAGAGAATTCAATCTGGAACCACGCAATGAACGTGAACATGATAAGACAGTCGTGCAGCAGGGCGACGATGGCACCCAGCGCGAAATCCCAATGGAAGCGGACGGTTGCATACAGCCAGATGAGCAGCACCGTGCACACCGCCAGCAGCACAGACATTCCGGCAAGGCGGCTGGAGAAGCTGGAAGCAACAAAGTCCGTCTTGATGATGGCAACATTGTTTTCGCCAAAAGACTGCTGCAGCGCACTCAGGATATTCCGCTGCAGTGTCTGGTTCGTCACGCTGTCATCAGAAATCTTTGCGCGGATCTGGAAGCTGCGGTTTGCAGCGTCGCCCAGTTCCTTCAGCGAAACGTCCTGCCCTTCAAGCACGGTGCGGACATTGTCCACCGTAATCTTGGAAGCGCTGTCCGGCACATACAGCCGGTAGGGAACATCAGAAGACAGGCGGGCAGTCACAGCGTTGTTCACGAATATGCCGTAGCTGTCGGCATCGCCGTTTGCGCGGACCACAGCCTTAATGCCGTCAATGCCGTTCAGAGCATCAGCCATCTTGGAAACGGTCGGGTGCTGGCCGAAGGTAAGGGTTACCGTCTCGTTGTCTGCACCACTGCCGCTGACCACCACGTCAAGCGCATTGTTCTTTGCATCGATGGAAACGGTAGCAGAACCGGAATACGTCACTTCGACTGCGGCAGGCGCAATCCTGACTTCCTCAATAAGGCCGGGGCGGAAATCGATGCCAAAATTGATGCCCCGCAGGCATATACCAATAATACCGCAGATAATGACAATCGCGCTGAAGATTGCGCAGCCAAGGAAGGCGCGGCTGAATTTCAATAGTCTTTTCATTACTTTAACCTCCAGCTGATGCTGATGTTCTGCTTGTGCATGACTTCAGTGTTAAAGTCAAACATAAGGCGGGAAACAACAAGCGCCGTAAACACGGTGGAAACAACACCGATGGCAAGGCTCACTGCAAAGCCCTGGATAGCGCCCGTGCCCAGCTGTGACATAAAGAGCGCCGCAATGAAGGTCGTGATATTGGAGTCCATAATGGCCCAGAATGCATTGTCAAAGCCCACGCTGATGGAAGACGCACGGTCTTTGCCAAGGCGCCGCTCCTCTTTGATGCGCTCAAAGATAATGACGTTTGCATCAACAGCCATACCGATGGTAAGAATCATACCGGCAATGGTCGGCAGCGTAACGGTCAGGTTGAATGCGCTCAGGATACTGAACATGATGTACAGGTTAAGCACCTGTGCCACACAGGCGTTCAGGCCGGCACCCTTGTACCAGATGAGCATGAAGACCATAATGGCAATAAGGCCGACGAAGATAGCAAAGACACCCTGGCGGATTGACTGGTCGCCGAGGGATGCACCGATAACCTGCTGGCTTTCAACAGAAAGCGGCACGTCCAGCCATGCAGTCTGCAGCACTTTTTCAAGGTTGCGGGCTTCCTGCAGGCCAAAGCCGGTGATGGAAACCTGGCCGCCGGTAATGGCAGTCTGGATAGTTGCATTTGACTTAACCTTGTTATCGCTCACGATGGCAAGGCTGTCATGGATGTGAGCACCGGTGAATTCACCGAAAATCTTGGCACCTTCGGCGTCAAGCGTAAAGTTTACAGAAGGCTTGTTCGTCAGGTCTTCCGTGCCGACTGTTGCAGACTTGATATGCTTACCGTCAAGTGCAATTTCCTTCTTTACAACAAGATAGGTGCGCAGGCGGTCAAGTCCGTACTCGTCAGTTTCGTAGTAGCCGAACACCTCGTCGTCATCCGGGATGATGGTGGAGTCAATGAGCCGTCCGCGGGAATCAAAGGTGCTGTCCGGGTGCTGCATGTAGTACACCTGGAAAGCCTGAGACGCATCGTTGTCCACAAGGCGGAAATTCAGAATACCGCGGCCCTGAATAATAGAATTGATCTGGTCAGCCTCGGCAGAACCGGGAAGTTCAATGTAAATCCGGTCTTCACCCTGCTGGCGGATAGTCGGGGAGCTCAGGCCGAAGCGGTCAATGCGGTTTGTCAGCGTCTCAACCGCCTGCGTCATGGCATCCTTCTTAAGCTGCTCAAGGTCAGCAACGTTACCCTTCTGTGCCTCAACAACGGCATCAAGGTCTGCGCGGACAATGACGTTCATACCGCCGCTCAGGTCAAGACCCAGCTTAACGGAATTCTGGTAATATTTCTTGTTCTTCAGAATCTGGTCGCGGTAGCGGCTTTCTACGAGCATCTCGAACGCAGCACGGGATTCAAAAGATTCCAGTGCCTCACGGAGCGTCAGCGGAGACGGAACGGGCTTCTCAAGCTCCTTGAAGTTCTTTTCGGCAGCCTTGCGGAGCCACTTCTGATCGTCGGTCAGCACCGCAGCCGGATCTGCCTTTGCAGCGGCAATAAGCTGCTGCACATCGGAAGCGGCCTTCTCGCCGGCATAATCCTTTATGTTTTCCAGGGAACTCAGGGCAAGAGCCTTCTGATCCTTGGGAGTATTCACGTACCATTGCAGGGACGGCCACAAAAATGCAAAGCACATTGCAAGCACCGCAATGATAATCACAAGACGACTTTTCTTGCTCATCGTTATTTCCTTTCTGCCTTATCAGTATTTTCAGAATCTTTCTGCTCAACGGCAGCTTTGTCGCCAGGCTTCCCCTCATCCTTCTGATCGGAGGCAGCTTTTCCTTCAGTGACGACAGTGGCAATGGCAGTCCTGTTGAACTGGATCTTCGTGCTGTCATCAACCTTTACGGTTACGACATTTTCTTTCACAGCGGTAACAGTCCCGTGGATGCCGCCGACAGTGATAACCTTGTCCCCCTTCTTGAGGGCATCAAGCATCTTCTGGGTTTCCTTCTGCTTCTTACTCTGCGGACGAATCATCAGGAAATACATTATCACGATGATAAGTATCATTGGAACAAAAGAAATCATTCCACCACCGGCGATTGCACCCGCCGCACCTGCGGAAGAACTGTCCGCAGCCTGCAGAAATAACGGTAAAAAAGACATAGAGTTTTTATCCTTCTTTTAATGGTTTAAAAATCAGTACTGTAGAATAGCATTATTTGCCCGCTGTGTCAAACGGCAGTGTTACTTTTTGAGCAGGTTATCGAGTTCAGCGTTCTTGGCGATGACAGACTTGTCCACGGGGTTCAGCGCAACGACCTGCTTCAGGTAATACTGGGCGCGCTTCCAGTCCTTCTTGTTATAGTAGACCTGGTACAGGCGGTAGAGCGCATCGCTGTTGCGCGGGTTAGACGTGAGGCTCTGGCGCAGGCTGTCAAGGACAGAAGCTTCGTCTCCGTAGAGGAAACTGCGCTCATAATATAGGAAGCTTTTCATCTGCGAATCGGCAGACGGCATCAGGGAAGCTATCAGGCGGGCAGCCTTGTCCGTGCGCCCTGTGGCAACAAGTACCTTCAGGTAGCACTTCTGCGAAAGCTCCTCCTTGGGAGCCTTTTCGTACAGGGAAGATGCCAGAGACCAGGCCTCATCAATGCGGCGGCAGGCAAGGCAGATGTCAACATGCATGAACTGCAGCCAGGAAGCGGTGTTGCCGCCCTTGAGCGCCGCGCTGCTGATGGCATAGGCGCCTTCGTTGTCGGAGCATTTCATCAGCTCCGTCAGGCAGACACGCACGGCATCTTCGTCGGCAGGTGCCTTTGCAAGAACCTTGCGGGCAAGCTCCAGCGCGCTGTAGCCGCCCACGGAAATATTTGCGTCGGAGGCAACCTGCGCGGCAAAAAGCTGCACCTTGCGGTCGTCGGGGTAGGAGGTGAGCGCCCGCCCCATGGTTTCGGCAGCAGCGGCATTGTTCCGGTTCCACTCCTTCTGGAGCCTTGCGCGCAGCAGGTAGTAGTCGCGGGACACGGCTCCGCTGCGGGCATAGGCATCCAGCAGCGCGGACGCCTTCACAAAATCCGTCTTTGCCATGAAAATCTTTGCGCGCAGCAGCACGTAGCTGAAATTATCCGGTTCAACCATAAGGACTTTGGCGGCAAATTCCTCCGCCTTGTCCAGCTGCCCCAGCGCAAAATAGGCATTGCAGCAGTATTTTATAACAGTTGTATCCTGGGGGTAGGCTTCAAGCAGCTGACTGCCAAGCGCAAGCACGTTCATGTAGTCGTTCTGCTTGCTGTAAACCAGCTCCTTTGCAAAGAGCAGCTCCTTGCGGGTAGCATCCGCCGCAAGTGCAGCAGACAGGGAGGCAAGCGCGTCGTCGTAGCGGCGCTGGCGGATGCGCAGCAGGCCCATCAGGTAATTTGCCAGCATGGAATCGCTGCGGATTTCAAGCGCACGGGTCAGGGCGCGGTCTGCATCGGCAAGGTATTTCGTGCCGGACGGGTCGGAAATCAGCACAAGGCAGGGCAGCACCAGCGTCAGGAAATCCTCGTTCATTCCGCCGGAAGAAGCGCGCGGGCTGTACACGCCCTGGTCAACGCTGTCCAGCGCGACCGTGTAGGGGTCAAGTGAATCCACGCGGAAGGTTTCCCAGCTGACTGCCACGGACGGCCAGGCACGCTGCATAATCCGCGCGCAGTCCGTCATCAGGATTTTTTCCTTGTCGCTGTATCTTTCGGCGGCGGAACGGTGCATGAGCGACGCTGCCAGCTTGAGTGAACGCGGGGAACCGTCCTCCATCAGCGACAGTATGCGCGGGCTGACGGAAGAAAAATAGGAGCGGGCGCGGCTTGCACCGGCAGGAATGGAAAGGCTTACGCCGCCGGAAGCAGCAGGTTCCCCGTCCTGTGCGGCAGGAGCCGGTTTTGCGGCAGCCTGGCTCTTGTCCGCCGCCGGAGCCTCCTTCTTTTCCGCAGTATCTGTTTTTGCCGCAGAATTCTTTTTTTCCGTGGCAGTATTCTGTTTTGCAGAGGAATTTTTCTTTGATGAAGATTTTTTTGCCGGGGCGGATTTCTCCGCAGCAGACGCAGTATTGTTCTTTGATGCCGACTGCTTTTTTGCAGCGCTCAGCGGTGCGCAGAGGAAAACAGAGAAAAGCGAAAGAAAGGCAATTCTTGCAAAAAAGTGCATCTTATTCCTTGTCGTCCTCACAATCCACGAGGGAATCATCTTCCATATATGGAAAATTCTTGCCGTTCGCCTGCTGCACAAAAAACGTGATGACAAGCGAAGCCCCGCCGAGCATGATGAAGAGCGGCCACCATTTCGTAATAAATTCACCGAACGTGAACGGGAAAACATGCATGGAGAACAGCAGAAATACAATCCCGAACCCCACCAGCATGATGGCAGGGAACAGGTACACCGTCCGTATACGCCGGAGCCTGTACAGTCCTGCCGGGAAAAGGGCAAGACCACTGCCTATCACTATTGTCGGCCAGATTTCTTTCAAACTGTAGCGTATCACGCCCGTGTCCATCAGCAGGAAGACTCCGCCCACGAACACAAAGAAAACTCCGAAGAACAGCAGGCTGCTGCTGGAGGTAAATGCGATGCCAAAATACAGGAAGAGCAGTCCGACAAGCAGGATGAGCACCGGGCGGAGCACAAAGACGCGCGTCGCATTGGCGGAATTATTCACCATCAGGAAAAGCCCTGCCACTATCAGGAGAAGACCGGCGGAAAGCACGATATGCGCCTTCAGGGGAAGCTTTTTCTGAGAACTTCTGCCCCCCGAAGGCTTTTTATTTTCATCAGCGCCCACCTGGCACACCCCTCATTTTCAAACTTTTGCACCTGACTGGAACAAAATTGCTAAACTCGACGACCAGTTCGGAAACGAAGTTTCCGAACTGGTCCAGTATACACAAGCCGCCGGAAAAAGTCCAGAGAAAACACTCCAAAATCTCAAGTGAAGGCTGCGCCCCGCAGGGTTCTTGCCAATGCGTCCCGGCTCTGCTACAATTACAACATGCCAAGCTTTCCAAAAGTTACATTTTTTTTCCACGCCGCTGTGGCAGCCGCTGCCCTGCTGTGCGCGGGATGCAGCGCCGGCAGCACCAGCCGGGCAATGACCGCAAATTCTAAAACATACCTTAAAACACAGAATAACCTGCAGAAAATCCTGCAGAATGAGTCCCTGAGCCAGGAAACACGCTATGCAGTGGTCAATCAGATTGCCAGCAACATGCGCGCGGTAAAGGACTACAACTCGCTCGTCCTCTTCCTGACCGGCTGGGTGGAAAGCCACCGCGACGACCAGTACAATGCCTACTGGCTGCTCATGGCCGCGGACGCATACCTGGAAAACGATGCAGAGCCTGTTGCTGAATATTACCTTGAGCGAATCATCAAAAACTACGGCGACCTGATGGTAAAGGGCAAGTCCGTGCATTTCCTCTGCCTGCAGCACCTTATCCAGATAAGCGAGAACCCCACAAACCGCATTGCCTACTTCAACCAGCTCATCTCGCGCTTTCCGGACCAGGTGAACATCACCGAACTGTACTACCGCCTTGCGCTGGAATACGAAAAACTCGGCGACTGGACGCAGGCGCTCAAGACATTTACGCTCTTCCTTAACCGGGAAGATGCCCCTACCCTGCAGCTGCAGGACATCCCCAATGCCTACCTGACGGCGCGGCAGCTGGTGGACTTCGGCAACTCATCAAAGAACTGGACGTTCGAGACGCTGGAGGAACTTGTGAGCGCAGTGCAGGGGGCAATCAGCAGCTACGACTACAAGAAGCTGGACAGCTATAAGTCGAAGGTCAATTTTTTTGCCATGTCATGGCGGCAGGACGAAAGCGACGCAAAGGCGCAGGATTCATTTTCCATGCGCTCGTACATGCGGGGCAACCGCATCCGCTACGAAAAGGAGCTTGACCCCATTTCCTCCCCTACTTCGGCCTACCTGCGCACGTGGGGCTGGTCCAGCTACCTGAACGTCTGGTATTTCTACTTCCGCAAGGTGAACTTCCCGGTTGACCCCGACATTCACGGCCGCTGGGAATGGGCAGGCATATATTATGGAGAAAAATTGTAGGGAAGCCGCCGCAAAGCGGAAACCGCTTTCTTTTCCTGTGAAAAATCAATTTCATTACTAAGGACAACGCGCTGAATCCCCGAAAATAAGGATGATGACAGTCCAGACGATACGAAGGCACATACTCCTCTGCCTGACATGCAGCATGGCGGCCCTTGCCGGGGCAGAAGCCGTGACCGCACAGGCACCAGCCGCCCCCGCAGTCCTGTACGAGCCGCAGGTAGTGCAGGCGGCAGAAGCATATCCCGTAAAGAAAAAGAACCGCAAAAAGGAGCAGGAAGCCGGGGAACTGGCACAGGCAGAGCAGAACAGCCTGCAGGATGCAGCGATTTCCCCCTCCGGTGCCGCAGCAGAAGCAGCCTCCCCGGAACAGGCGCCAGCCCCCCCTGCAACAGCCCCCGAAAGTGCAGCGGCAGAAAGCGCCCCTCTGGACGGCAGCGGACTGGCAGAACATACAGCGGAAGCGGGGGATTCCCCTGCCGCCAATGCCACTGATGCAGTAAGCGCCACAGATAGCAGTACCGCAGGTTCTGGCAGTACTTCAGATGCTGCAAGTACCGAAATTGCAGCAGACGGAGAAAGCCCGCGCCCGGAACGCAAGCCGCTGGAACTGGAAGGCGCAGACCATCCCCTTACCGAA
>CADCQA010000267.1 GCA_902803415.1 uncultured Spirochaetaceae bacterium
GACCTTGTAAGTGCCCTCAGGCGTGTTGCCCTTATGGTAGACAAAAAAGCCGGAAGACTGTATTTCAACATTGAACCGGGCATGCTCAAAATAACGTCCCAGCAGTCCGACATGGGCAGCGCGGATGAAGAAATTCCGTGCGAATACGCAGGTGAATCCACCGTAATTGCCTTTAACTACCGCTATATCGAAGAGCCGCTGCGCGTTATCTCCAGCGAACGCATAACTTTTGAGTTTACCGGAGACATGAAGGCAGTGACCATGCGTCCGGAACCGGCATCAGATTACTTCCACATCATCATGCCGATGCAGAAAGAATAGCGGTGCCTTTTCTTTCCGTTTCCCCGGTACATTTCCGCAACCTCCAGGACAGGACAATAGACGTATTGGCCAGGGAGGTTTTTTTTACCGGGGAAAACGGTCAGGGTAAAAGCAATATGCTGGAAACCCTGTACTATTCCGCTTACGGTTCTTCGTTCCGGACTCACAGCGATGCCGAAATCATACGGAAAGGCGAAAAGGACATGAGGCTCCGCAGCCTGTTCCGGGAAGAATCAGGCTCGGCCCGCACCACTTCCATAACACTGGAAGGCGGAACAAAAAAAATTGAGAAGGACGGAAAAATCATCCATGACCGTAAGGAACTGGTGAATACCATGCCCTGTGTTCTCTACAGTCATGATGACCTTGATTTTGCCGTGGGTGCGCCGGAACGTCGCCGTTTTTTCATTGACCAGTCACTTACCATGTACGATGTGCTCTATGTGGATGTGCTGCGCCGCTACAAGCGCATACTGAAAAACCGCAACATCTGCTTAAAAGAGCGGAATTATTCGCTTCTGGAAACATACGACATACAGCTGGTGCAGAACGGGCTGGAAATCCAGAAAAAGCGGAAAAACGCAGTTTTTCAATTTAATCAGATTTTTGGAAAACTCTACGAAGAAGTCTGCGGCATCCGCGGAATTTCAATACGCTACAGCCCTTCGTGGAAAAAAACGTCAGAAGAAACCGCGGAAGAAGGACGCTTTGCCGACGCAAACATCCCTTCCATCGATGATGTGCTGTCAACGATAAAGTCCAGACGGGAGATGGAGAAGATGCTCTGCACTACCGTGCTGGGGCCCCACCGTGACAAAATCGTGTTCATGAAAGATGGCGGGGAATTCGTGCCGACTGCATCGACCGGCCAGCGCAGGCTTGTAGCGCTCATGCTGCGGACTGCACAGGCTTCGTACTATACGCAGGTAACCGGAAAAAAACCGGTGCTGCTCATGGATGACGTACTGCTGGAGCTTGATCCGGAAAAAAGGCAGCGGGTAACGGAAGTGCTCCCGGCCTACGACCAGCTGTTCTGCACTTTTTTGCCGGGGGAACCCTATGAACGCTACCGCCATGACACGACGCGGGTTTTCCGCATACAGGGCGGGGCGTGGGAAGAAACAACATGAGCGAAGATATATTGCATCTGAACGACATCATCGGGAAAACATTTGACCGGTTTCAGCTGGAAAAAATGGAAAATGCCGGCCGGGTGGTGGGTGTATGGGAAAAAGTACTGCTCCGCATACGGGCCGGAAATCCCAATGAGGGAAGGAATCTTGTAGACCACAGCCGCATAATCGACTTGAAAAACGGCGTGCTGCTGGTAGAGGCGGATCATCCGGGCTGGATAGAGCTCTTGCAGCTGCATAAAAAATTCATTCTTACCGGCATACAGAAGGAAGAACCGGGGCTGGGAGTGTCAGCAATGGCATTCAGGCTGAAGGGAAGGCGCGGCGAACTCTTTGACCCCGGAAAGGGGGCGGCTTCCGTGCAGGAGGCAAAAAAAGAGATGGAACGCCGTGCTGAGCGGGAAGAAGCAGCCCTTGGACAGGTAGCAGTCAGCAGAAATTCCCGGAATGAGGGCAAAAAAGAAGAATTTCCGCCGGAATTAGCAGCTATTTTTGAAGATTTGAGAAAAAGTATGTTGACCAATTCTAAAAAATAATGGTATTATTTTCTCTACTGATTTTTTCGATAATTTTTTTATAGGAGTCATCCATTATGTTACGTACATACCAGCCAAGCAAAGTCAAGCGCAATAGAAAATTCGGGTTCCGTGCCCGCATGGCAACACGCGGCGGTCGTGCAGTCCTTTCAAGAAGAAGGGCAAAGGGCCGCTACAAGCTGACCATCTCTGACGAGAAGAAACCGTACATGGGCGGCGGACGCAATCTTACTGCAAAAATGTAGGTTTTTGTGGCGGGATGGAAGCGGACTTGCTGAAAACGGGACGTTTTACACGTGAAGAGCATATAAAGCGTCCTGCTGACATCCAGAAACTTTTTAAGAAAGGGAAGAGAGTCAGTGTTTCCGGGGCAAAGCTTTTTTATTTGCAGAATAACCGGGATACCAACCGCATAGGTTTCTCTCTTCCGCGCGGCTATGGGAATGCAGTCGAAAGAAATACATCCAAACGCTATAGCCGCGAGACTTATCGCTTTTTTAAAACGCACCTGAACACCGGATATGATATGCTTCTATTAGTGTACCCCGGAAAAGACTCGTTCCACTCGCGGTGCGAACAATTTCTAATTTTATGCCAAAAAGCAGGTTTGCTGAAAGACTTAGTAAGCTTCCCGTAAGCTTACTGTGTCTTTTGATACGCTTTTATCAGCTTTGCATCTCGCCCTTGTTTCCTCCGTGCTGCAGGTATACGCCTTCGTGTTCTCAGTATGCGCTGGAAGCTTTGCGGAAATATGGATTTTTTAAAGGAATCTGGCTTTCCACAAAACGAATCCTGCGCTGCAATCCGTATCATGAAGGTGGCTATGATCCTGTGCCCTGAGGGGGCAAAAACTGTCCGTTTGTAATATCTCTATTTGATTAAAACAGTTCGGTAACGTAATTTCCGGACAGCTTTATTGAGGATTAAAGAATTATGGATAAAAATACCTTTCTGGCAATCATCCTGTGCGGTATTGTGATTGTCGGATATGCAGTTGTTGACATGCTGTATATAATGCCCAAACAGCAGGAAGCAAAAGTCAGGCAGCAGCTGGAGCAGCAGGCGGCAGAAGAAGAAAGAAGCCAGCAGCAGCAGGAACTCAGCCAGCTGATTTCCTCCACGGAAGAAAATTCCGCTGACAGCTCTGTTGAGCAGGGAGAAATTCCGGTAAAGGAATACACAATCACCACTGACAAGGTAAAGGTTTTGCTGACAAACCGCGGCGGTGATATCGTAAGTTACCAGCTCCTTGAACACCTTGACCGGGATACCGGGCATGGCGTGGAAATGGTTGACAACGTAACCAGCACCAACCGTGCATTTTCCCTTGCATTTGGAAAAGCGGATGCCCCGCTTGTAAACGATGCGTTTAATGTAAAAGTTATAGATGATTACACTATAGGGTTCTACCGTGACTTCTACCGGAAGGATGCCGCAGGGCAGCAGCACAAGTTTACCCTGGGAAAACTTTATTCCTTTAAGCCCGGCGACTATGTGTTCAAGCTTTCTATTACCATAAAGGCAGAAAACGGAGCCGAAGCGCTCCTGAATGACGACGGAACGGCGTATACATTCAGGACATCGCCCCAGATAGGTCCTCACTTTGACCGCAAGAGCAACCGCTACGAGGTACGGCAGTATCTTTCGCTGAACGGGAACAAGCGGAGCCACCCGAATTTTTCTGCACGCTACTATACAAAGCCCTATGACTGGGCGGGTGTTGCGGGCAAATATTTTGCCATGCTGGTAAAGCCTGTCGATGCATCTTCTATGGTTCCTTCCGTAAAATGTTCCACCGACACCGTGGGCGGCTATGAAAATGCCCAGATTTTCCTGAGCCGGCAGACGCTTTCGCAGGGAAATACTACAGATGAATACTACGTGTATATAGGACCGCGGAGCGAAGGCGAGCTCATCAAGTACAATTCTTCCAACAAAAATGCATGGGGCCTTATCAATGCAAAGTTCAACCAGGCCCTGCAGACAAGCGGTTTCCTTTCAGTCATAGAAATTGCCCTCAAGTGGGCCATGGAAATGATTTACCGCGTTGTACATAACTGGGGTGTTTCAATCATCATCCTTACTATTATCCTTAAGATTCTGCTGTTCCCGCTGAACAAAAAAACTGCCGTGGGCAGCCTGAAGATGCAGGAACTTCAGCCGCAGATGCAGGCACTGCAGGAAAAATACAAGGGCAATCAGCAGAAACTCAGCGAAGAGACGGCAAAGCTCTACAAGCAGGCCGGTTACAACCCTGTGAGCGGCTGTCTTCCGATGGTGCTGCAGATGATAGTCCTCTTTGCAATGTACAATGTGTTTAACAATTACTTTGAATTCCGCGGGGCAAGTTTTATACCCGGCTGGATAGACGATCTTTCTGTGGGAGACAGCGTGCATGTGTTCAAGGGGTCTCTTCCCTTCCTCAACTGGAATACGCTCAGGCTTCTGCCGATTATTTATACAATATCACAGCTCTTGAACGGCGTTATCACTCAGTACGGAAATCCGGCGAGCGCCCAGACGCAGTCACAGATGAAATTCATGATGTACGGTATGCCCATCATGTTCTTCTTCCTGTTCTACAACGTGCCGAGCGGTCTGCTGCTCTACTGGTCAACGAGTAATATACTGCAGATTGGGCAGCAGCTGGTGATGAACGGTGTGATGAAGAAAAAGCGTGCTGAACTGGCAGGTTCAAAGAAAGTGCTTACCATGAACACACCGAAGGGCGGTAAGAAAAAGAAGCGCTGAGCGGGGCACCGTCCCGCGTCTGTTGTAAAGAATTTCTAAGCAGTTCCGGGGCTGTCCGGTTTGCGGAGCTGCTTTAATAGAGAGCCAGTTTCAAATTTGGCAAGGAGCGGAATATGATTTATGAATATGAAGGAAAGAATGAAAAAGAAGCTATAGAAAAAGCGGCTCAGGAACTGGGGCTTGAAAAAGACCAGTTCGACGTGGAAATCCTGGAATCCCAGAAAGCAACGCTGTTCAAGAAGGGATATGTTAAAATCCGTGTCCATCCCGTTGATTCACAGGATCATGTTGCACCCGAATTTGAAGGCTCCGTGCCCAACGTGACTGCACGTGCGCAGAATCCCAGCCTGGTTGCGAATCCCCTGCCGCAGGATGAATTCGAGCAGAAGATTGTTGATTTTGTAAAGACCATGATTTCAAAGATGGGGTATGAAGTCGCAGTTGAAGTGATGTTCCGCGAGGAAAAGAAAATAGGCATCAAGCTGACAAGCGAAAATTCTCCGATTCTTATCGGCAGGAAGGGAAAGAACCTTGATGCCATGCAGCTGCTTACCAACGTGTATGCCAGCCACCTTGGAAAGGATGACATGCGCATTATCCTTGACAGCGAAAATTACCGCATCCGCCGGGAAGAAAGCCTTGTGCGCCTTGCCTACGTGACCGCTGACAAGGTCCGCCAGACCAGAAATTCAGTCCTTCTTGAGCTGATGAATCCCTATGAAAGGCGCCTTATCCACACAACGCTTAATGATATCCCCGATATTGAAACCAAAAGCGAGGGAGATGGTTTGTATAAGCAGGTGCGCGTCATCTACAAGGGCGTGCGCTGATTCAAGGCCGGGTGCTGTGCGCGCGGTCTGGGAGTGTGTATGAAATTGAAAATGCGCATGTTTTTTGCCGCGCTGGCAGCTGCCGTCCTTTCAACGGAAGGAATGTACGCCTTCACTGCGGGGGAACTTGTAAGTTCTGATGTTCTCCGTGAGCTGAAGGAAAAAGGTTCCGTTGAACGCCTTTCTTACAAGGAAGATTTTGTGGAACCCTCGCTGGTTCCGCATTCCCCCCTTTCGGGGAAAGTTGCGTCTTCCTGGCCGGAAGGAAGCAAAAAGCCGGTTTTTGTTGATGAAGAGCTTTACCTTGTTTCCAAGGCAAAGCTTGGTACGGGCGACAGTGCACGTACGACGATTGATTATGCTTCCAAGATTTTGCGCTCAATCAGCAAAATGCAGGGAATGCGCTATTATTCCCACAGCGAAAAAAAATGGGATACCCTGTATAAGGAAGCGTACTGCATAGAAGGACCGGATGACCGCAACCGCGTTGCCGATGATATTTCGGGCGATGCGGAGGGCAAGGTTCTGTACTGCATGCAGAAAGATAATTCCTTTGGGAAAATGTATTCCCGCGTGGAATACCACCAGCGCCCGGATGAAGTAAGCGCGTCCTTCGTCAACCTGGCGGATGTGTATGTAGGACCGATAAAAGCAGTCGACAAGGGCAACCTGCGGATAAACATCGTTATCATGGATTGCGGCGACGACATGCTGGTCTACATGCTGGTGCAGTCTGAATTTCCGGCGCTGAAGATTCTGGAAAAGACCATGTATAATTCATTCAGCGCGCGGCTGGAAGCCATCTATACGTGGTTCTGCAGCCAGTTCTGAATACTTGCAGGAGCAGCTGCTTCCTGCACATGAGTTCCAGTAAATTCCTAAGATAAAGGGGGACAGTAATATGAAAAAATTTTTGTGGACGGTGCTTTTTTGCAGTGTCCTGCTTGCGTATGGAGGATGTAAACCTATGGACGGTTCAAAGGTTTTGAAAGGCAAAGAGGGCGTGTTTGCTCAGATAACGACGACGCGCGGGGATATTTTTGTGGAGCTGTACTATAAGGCGACTCCGCTTACGGTGACGAATTTCGTGGGTCTTGCGGAAGGTACGCTCGATGCAACGAACGGAAAGCATTTCTATGACGGGCTGAAATTCCACCGCGTTATCAGCGATTTTATGATTCAGGGCGGCGACCCGAAAGGCAACGGAACCGGCGGTCCCGGATACAAGTTTGCTGACGAAATTGTTGACAGCTATAAGTTCAGCGGCCCCGGCGTTCTTGCCATGGCAAATGCCGGAGCAGGTACCAATGGCAGCCAGTTCTTCATCACGCATGTGCCTACTCCGTGGCTGAACGGTCATCACACCATTTTCGGTCATGTTGTAAATGATGACAGCCAGAAAGTTGTCAATGCAGTCAAGCAGGGCGATGTTATAAAAAGCGTAACAATCTACCGCCTTGGTTCTGATGCCCAGCAGTTTACCGCGACACAGGAAGATTTTGACCGCCGCTCAAAGGAAGCAGAGATTGCAAAGCGCAAGGCTCAGGAACTGAAGCTTGCCGACAAGATTGCGGAGGTAGAAAAAAGATTCCCCGGCTATGCAAAGGATGAGAACGGCATCTATTATAAGATTACCAAGGAAGGCTCCGGTTCCAAATGCGGCAAGGGTCGCAATGTAGCAATTGAGTACAAGGGCTATTTTATCACCGGCGAGGTTTTTGACCAGTCTGCCGGACGCGGACCGCTTGAATTCGTCACTAATTCCGGGAATATGATACCGGGCTTTGATGTGACAGTGCAGGACATGAAGCTTGGCGAGAAGCGCACTGTTGTGCTGCCGCCCGATATGGCGTACGGTGAACAGGGTATTCCGGGTGTCATTCCGGGGAATTCCTTCCTTGCCTTTGACATTGAGCTGACAAAAATCAAATAAAGCAAGTTAAATTGCAGCACAAAAAAGCCCGGAATCAGTTCCGGGCTTTTTTATAGGGTAACTTTTTTCTACTCCTCAAGTTCTTCCAGATGGTAGCTGTAACCGCGCAGCACGTTCTGTATGGAAATTTCTTTCCGTGCCGGTAATATGGTGATTTTTTCGATGACTGTGCCGCCGTCCTGTATCAGCCGGGTTTCGATACCATCCGGGGACTTTTCGCACAGGAATGTAAGGCCTGCTGCCGCATAGTTTTTTTCCAGCTCGGAGACCTTGTAATAGACGTTCTGTAAATCAGCGACTATGTATGCAGCCTGCAAGTCCTTTGGAAAATAGTCTGATTCAAATGTGACGCTTTCTCCCTGATAGCTCAGCGTTCCGATGCCTATGCCGAATTCGTTGATGAGCATGGCGAATACGCGTTCTTCCGTGCATTCCAGGTAGGTTTGCGATGCAAACTGCCTGCTGCCGAAGCTTCCGGAAAAAAGCTGCAGGGCTTCATAGCTGCCGTCCATGCAGCTTGGGGGAAGCAGCCGGATTTTTTTTGTGTCCGTCATATATACGCTGCCGCCGTCCGGGGCGAGTGCTTTTGTTGTGCTGCATGACAGAAGCGCCGTGGAAAGCGCGCAGGCTGCAAGCAGCAGGCGGAATGCTTTCATGTGTGTCTCCTTTTTTAGAACAGCGTGCAGATGAATGCTGTTGCAAGTCCGCTGAATATAGAAAGCCCAAGCAGGTGCACGGGCATGAAAGTGCTCATTGCAAGCGTACCGAACGAAAGTGCCGTTGTCAGGAAGGAAAGCACGATTGCAAAGGGTTCAAGCTGCAAAGCATTCTCTTTCTTGTGTTCCATCATGTAGATGATGTAGTCCAGTCCCAGCCCGAATACAAGCACCATGCCTATGATGGCAAAGAAATCAAGCGTCTTGCCTGCGGCTGCAAACACAGAAACAATGGTAAGTACGCTCAGCAGCGGCACAGATGCTATCTTGCATGTCTGCTTCCAGGTGTAGAAGCATTTCAGCACGATGAGCACAATCACAAATGCTCCGGCAAAGAGGAGCAGTATCAGTTCGGTAAGCCTGTCGAGTGCAGTGCTGATGTCCGTCACTTCATTTTCAAACCAGGCAAAGCCGCTTTCCTCTGCAATGTTTTTGAAGGCATCTGCATCCGGCACGCTTGACGGAAGCAGGACGGTGTAATATTCACCGTCTATGTTTCCCAGCCAGAGCGATGAAAGAAGATATTCCAGTTGAGACGGAATGGCGTCGTCGGGTGTTACATACAGCCCCTGCGATTGACTGTACGCGCGGGCAAACAGCTGTCGTGCTTCGTCCCGTTCTTCAACTCCCAGGTCGTCGTACTGAGAATCCGCAAGGGGCAGCAGTTTGCCCGCAGCCTTATAGGATTCCTCCTGCCGGGCGATGGAAGGAATGAACTGCGACGCTGCTACATACTGGAAGCTTTTGCCGTCGCCGAGACGGTCAATTTTTGTGCGGATTTCTTCTTCGTGCTGCAGCACTGCTTCCGTGCTTGAACC